>JAGPFK010000151.1 GCA_018056585.1 Clostridia bacterium
ACATCAGGCATATGCTTGCCGAATCTTAAAAGAAATTCTGAAACAGGAGGATTTGTTTATGTCAAAGAAAATTTACAAGGTTGGTATTGTCGGTTGTGGCGGGATAGCGAACGGGAAACACATGCCAGCACTCAAAAAACTGGAAAATGTTCAGATGGTTGCGTTCTGTGACATCATTCTGGAGCGCGCCGAAAAAGCGGCGGCAGAGTTTGGATCGGAAGATGCGTTGATTTTTACAGACTACCGCGAGTTGGTTGCTTTGCCTGAATTGGATGTCGTTCATGTTTTAACGCCTAATAAGTCACACGCCCCCATCTCGATCGCTGCCATGGAAAACGGGAAGCATGTCATGTGTGAAAAACCAATGGCCAAGACCGTAGAAGATGCCAGAGCCATGGTTGAAGCGGCAAAAAGAACGGGCAAAAAGCTGACCATAGGGTATCAGAATCGTCACCGGAATGACTCTCTCTATCTTAAAAAACTGATTGAGGATGGCGAATTAGGTGACATTTATTATGCCAAAGCCCATGCGATTCGCCGACGCGCTGTGCCGACGTGGGGGGTTTTTCTCAATGAGGAAGAACAGGGAGGCGGACCTTTGATTGATATCGGCACCCATGCTTTGGATCTGACACTGTGGGAGATGAATAACTATGAACCGGCTTTTGTTGTCGGCAAAACATACCGGAAACTGGCAGACAAAAAGGATGCGGCCAATGCCTGGGGTCCCTGGGATCCGGAAAAATTCACGGTTGAAGACTCAGCTTTTGGTTTTATCACAATGAAAAACGGCGCAACCATCGTTCTTGAGGCCAGTTGGGCCTTGAATTCATTGGATGTCGGGGAAGCCATGACGACGCTTTGCGGGACAGAAGGAGGCGCGGACATGAAAGACGGCCTGCGGATCAATGGAGAGAAAAACAGCCGGACATACGTCTTAAAGCCCGATCTGAGTACCGGAGGTGTGGATTTTTACAGTGGTTCGGCTGATAAACCTCATGAACGGGAAGCACGCCTTTTTTATGAGGCCATTGAGAATGATACAGATCCTTTTGTATTGCCGGAACAGGCTTTTGTCGTCACGCAGATTCTGGATGCGATCTACACATCAAGCAGAACAGGAAAACCGGTCTATTTTGAGTGAGTGGCTTTTCTTTAAAGGATAGGGAGTAAACAAATGTATCTTGGATTTTTAACAGCCTGCCTGCCGCATGTCTCCTTGCCCGAAAAAGCGAAGTGGGCAGCGGATAAAGGATTTAAAGCCTTGGAAGTCGCTTGCTGGCCGCGTTTGAATGATCGGGATTATGCCAGCTCAGATATAGATGTTGCGCATCTGACCCAGCAGGAAGCGAACGAGATTCGTGAAATGATGGACCATTTTGGCCTCGTTATCTCTTCTTTGGCTTATTATGACAACAATCTGGACGCGGATAGAGAAAAACGCGCATTTGTGAACAATCATACGCGCCAATGCATTCGGGCGGCTCAACTGCTGGGCGTGCCGGCGGTGGGGACCTTTGTCGGGCGAAATATAAAGAAGACAATTGCGGATAATTTCGACGAATTTGAAATTGTTTTTAAGGAAATTGTGGAAGAAGCCGAATCATTGGGTGTTCAGATCATCATTGAGAATTGCCCGATGGAAGGATGGCAGGTTCCGCTTCAGCCCGGTACCATCTCCTTTACACCGGAGCTGTGGGAAGAAATGTTTCGCCGCATACCCAACCCTAATTTTGGACTTAATTTTGACCCGTCTCACCTGTTTTATCAGCTGATTGATCCATTGCCGCTGATTTCATCGTTTAAAGACAGGATTTTTCATGTTCATGCAAAAGATGCGGAGTTGTTCCCGGATAAACTAAAGTACTTTGGAATCTATAACAAGCTGCTGCCAACCACACCCGGGACGGGATATTGGAGATTTCGCATGCCGGGCCTTGGACAGGTTGATTTTGCAGGGATGATTCGTGAACTGAAAAAAATTGGCTATCACGGCGTCATCAGCATTGAGCATGAAGATCCGCTCTATGAGGAAAGCACAGAAAAGATCTATGAGGGCCTTGGATTAGGGCTCAAACATATGGAAGCCCTGCTGTCACTCTAGACTTTGATCTTTCGAAAGCGCAGATGAAGGCCACCTTTCGAGGTGGCTTTCATTGACATTGCGTTTTAAGTATCGTATGCTTTTTACAGTTCTGCATCCGTTGCTCACCATGAGGAGTCTATGAATGAAAGAGATGCAAAATAAACAAACAGCAGGACTGATCTGCATTCTTACGACAGCATTGGCTTTCAGTACGATGGAGATTGCCGGGAAGACGCTTTCTGATCAAATCAATCCCTTTCAAATAACATGGATTCGTTTTTTTATTGGTGGTTTATTTCTTTTGCCTTTTGCAATCAGGCAGATGCACCAACAGAATATACGCCTGGGTATTTTGGATGTCCTTTTTTTCTTTTTAACCGGCGCCGTCGGCGTTTGTGTCAGCATGTCTTTTTTTCAGCTGGCCATCAGAGAAACCGATGCGTCTGTTGTTGCGGTTATCTTTAGCACCAACCCCATTTTCACCCTGCCGCTCGCTGCCTTTTTCCTTCACGAGCGCATGACAAAACACCGCCTCATTGCTTTCTTGATGAGCCTTATTGGTATTATTTTGATTTTTAATCCACTATCCATCACCGCAGATCTGCGCGGTATTTTGCTCGCGCTGGCAGCGGCTGTCACGTTTTCCTTCTATACGGTGATGGGGCGGACTCGATTGGATCGTTATGGCGGCTTGATATTAAATAGTTTTTCTTTTTTAGCCGGCTGTGTTTTGTTGCTGATCGCGCTCCTTCTCTTTCGGCAGCCGGTGTTATCGGGTGTCAATGGCTCCAACTTACCGACACTTCTGTACCTTGGAATCTTTGTAACAGGGGTTGGCTATTTGTGTTATTTTTTGGCGATGAAATATACGTCTGTTATCACCGCATCCACTGTCTTTTTTATCAAGCCTGCTTTAGCGCCGCTTTTGGCTTTTCTCATCTTGCATGAAGAGATCGGACCAGTCATGGCATTGGGTATTGCTTTGATTATTTTAGCTGCCGTTTTTCTTTTTTGGGGCGAGCGTAGACTGCCGGCAGAATAGCAGATAAATTTAACAGGGGGGCGTCTTTTTGGTAACTTATGATTTTGATACGTTGTATCCTCGATTGGGTGTCGGTGCCGGCAAATGGCAACCGCTGGAACAGTCTGGGCGGAGATCTTCTCCTGACGTTTTTCCGTTTTCTGTTGCGGACATGGACTTTAAAACGGCGCCTGAGATTCAAAAAGCACTTCATGACGCGGCAGATTTTGCTATTTATGGTTATTTTTCCCCGACTGATGCCTATAAGCAGGCTATCTGCGATTGGCAGATGCGTCGCCATGGGTTTGAATGTAAACCGGAATGGATTGTGCAGGTTCCTAATATTGTTGCGGCGCTTTATCAGCTTGTCAGAACATTCACCAATCCGGGGGATGGCGTGATTATTCAGCCTCCGGTTTATGCGCCTTTTTTTCATGCCGTTGAACGACAAAACCGGCGCTTGATTTTAAACCCATTGATTCGCGAACAGACGCGTTATGTCATGGATTTAAATGATCTGGAGGCCAAAGCCGCCGATCCAGACGCCCGGCTGATGATTCTATGCAATCCGCATAATCCGGTTGGACGCGTTTTTACCCGCGAAGAGCTGGAGGCTGTTGCCCGTATCTGCCAAGCTCATCATCTTTTGTTAGTCTGCGATGAGATTCATGCCGATCTCGTCTTTGAGCCATACCGACATACCGTGATCGCTTCTCTGGATGATGAAACAGCCGCGAACAGTATCATTTGTTCATCGCCAAGCAAAACCTTTAACTTAGCCGGACTGTCAAACGCCAATCTGATCATACCCAGTGAAACGCTTCGCGCCCGTTATCAATCGGCGGAGGAACAAACAGGTTTTCATTGTAACAACTATTTTGGAACAGTTGCCTGTCAGGCTGCCTATGAAAAAGGAGAAAATTGGTATCAGGCTCTGATGCATTATCTTTCAGGAAACAGGGCCATGCTTGCCGATACCTTGCGAAAGGAACGGCCTGAGTTTTTGATGAATGAAATAGAAGGAACCTATCTCGGCTGGGTGGACATGCGATCATTGGGCCTTAAAGAAAAAGAGCGCCGTCAATGGCTGTCAGAAGCGGAACTTTACTTTGTTTCTGGCGAACTGTTTGGTCCTGGAGGAGAAGGGTTTGAGCGCATAAACATCGCATTACCCAGACGCGCGCTTAAAGCTGGCCTGGACCGGCTGATTGGAGCGGTTCGTAAGGGCGCGTGTTAAAAAGGCCGGTCCCGGGACCGGCCTTTGGCTGCGATAGGGGTTTTTCAATTCTTGATCAGAAACGAAAAGCTTTTGAGCCGGCATAAGAAGCGTGGTCACCCAGGGCTTCCTCGATCCGCAATAGCTGGTTATATTTGGCAACACGATCCGTGCGTGAAGGCGCTCCTGTCTTGATCTGGCCTGCATTTGTAGCCACGACAATATCGGAAATGGAAACGTCTTCTGTCTCGCCGGAGCGATGTGAGACAACCGCTGTCCAATTATTTCTCATGGCCATTTCAATAGCAGCAAGAGTCTCTGAGAGCGTGCCAATCTGATTGAGCTTGATCAGAACAGAGTTGCTAACCCCAAGGTCAATGCCTTTCTGGATGCGTTCCGTGTTGATAACAAAAAGGTCGTCGCCAACCAGCTGTATTTTCTTGCCTAACCGACTGGTCAACATTTTCCAGCCTTCCCAATCTTCCTCGG
>JAGPFK010000152.1 GCA_018056585.1 Clostridia bacterium
GCACCTGGTGGACTGCGCCTATGCCTGCCTGACCCACCTGGGCATACAGGCCCAGCGTGCACAAGGCCACACAAAGAAGAATAGAGTGCTGCGACTGGAGCCGATCAGCAAACTCAAAGCGTCGCTGCGCCAGATGGTCTGGCGGGAGAATATCAAAGATGTTGTCAAATACAGTCATGAAAAACCTGTTATCCACCGCCTGGAAAAACTCCTCGCGGCCTAAAATCGGTCAGTTTGAGTAATTAATCGAAAGTCAATAAGATTCCATTGAATGGAGATGGTTCCGATGAAGAAGATAAAATTTCTTTCGAACTTTGCAAAGTAGATAAAAAGAGTCCTTCCTTTGGTCGATGGGTAGTGAAACGATTGGAAACCCAAAAACCAGAGAAATGACACAATGATGCAGAACCAAGAATCGGCACAATCGGTAAAGGATTTGAGTCATGCCATTCAAATTAATGAAGCCAGATCCAGGATCACCTGGGCGAGATGATCCGGCTGACGGTGGAAGAGACACTCAATGCCCTGCTGGATGCAGAGGCCGACGCGATGTGCAATGCCAAATGCTACAGGATATATGATCAAAGAGCGGAAACGACAGTAGCAGGAAAACTATGAGGTCATAGCTGGATAGACCGATAAATTTTGCCGTCACCGTCAGTGGCGGGTAAGACAAGAAGGATGACCAAGAAAAGAATCGTCAGAAAAAGCGCGAAAGTTTGCACACTACATGGAGTTGAATAACAAAAATAATTGTCAAGAAAGGTTAATAATGAATGATCGTGAAAATAGACTTAGAGCATGGCGTTTTCAAAATCCAGAAAAAATTCCGATCGCTTCAGGGTTACCGTGGCTGGATTGGGCTGACCATGGTTATGATCCGGAAGAACTTGAATCAATCATTTTATCGCACCCAATCCTGTTTCCAGGATATCAGAAAGGCAGCATTTACCGGAATTATGAGGTATTGCCCCAGACACGTCCGGATATGGTTAAGGGTAACCGGTATAAAGACCACTGGGGTTGTGTCTGGGAGACCCTATATACTGGCATGATTGGGGGGGTTAGAGAGCATCCGCTGGTGAACTGGTCAGCACTGACCACCTACCAGCCGCCAGATCCAGAAACCAGTAATGGGCTGTTCCCATTCGACTATGAGCAGGTCAAACGTGATTGCGCAAAGGCTCGGGAGCAGGGAGAGTTGGTTAGCTTGGGGCTGCCGCACGGACACACCTTCCTGCGTGTACAAGATATCCGCGGATATGAGAATATTGTCTTTGATATGGCGGATGAAAATGAAAATTTCATAAAGTTGCTGGCTATGATTGAGGATTTCAATGTCAGGCATATACAGATATTGATTCAGCTTAAGCCGGATGTGATTGCGATTCCGGAAGACCTTGGTATGCAGACAACGCCGATGATTTCACCTGAGATGTTCAAAAAGTATTTCAAGCCGATCTATATGAATATGACCCGGCCCATCAAAGAGGCGCAAATTATTGTCCATGAACATTCTGACGGCTATATCCTGCCGCTTATCGATGACCTTGTGGATTGCGGCGGTGATGTAATTAATTTGCAGGATTTGGTTAACGGAATCGACAATATTGCCAAACAGGTAAAAGGTCGAATGGCAATCGATTTGGATATTGATCGGCAGAATCTGACCGTCAATGGTTCAGCAAAGGATATAGACGATTTGATTAATGAAGAGGTCTCTAAGCTTGGCAGCAAAGAGGGCGGACTTTCATTGACATACCAGCCCTGGCCGCCAACTCCTGCGAAAAATATGGATGCAGTTTTTACAGCGATGGAGAAATATAGTACCTATTATGCCTGATAAAATGGCAAGACGCCAGCAAATACTGGCCAGCAAAGGGTTGATTGATGTTTGTAGCAGTGAAGCATTGATTGCCAAGACTTGAAAATTGAGGTAGGTTTCCAACATAGGGGGAAAAATAATGAATCAGCAGTTACGAAAAATAGTGGAAAAAACTACGCGAGAAGCTGAAAAAACCACGCTTAATCCGTTCTTTGACACCTTTTCTGCCGATCGGCTTGCACGTGAGTATAATCTTTGTGAGTGGTCAATCGGTCCACTTGAGCGTCTCGATGAACTCACTTTCGAGAAGAAAACTTGTTGGCACGGCCCTTGGAACATTGGATGGGATAGCCGGGCTCTCCACAACGCTGCGCTAATCGAGAAAGATGACGCACTCTATATGTTTTACCCCTGTAACCCGACCATGGAGTCGTTGGCTTCACGGATTGGGCTGGCGATTTACCGAGAGAAGACAGGATGGGTGGACTGGAAAGACAACCCACTGATTTACTGTACTGAGCCTCACGAGGCCCTGGCGTCTTCGGATCCGAAGATCTATAAGGCGGAGGGTAAGTACTTCCTGTTCTATCAAGCAGAATTCCCGCCCACAGATGAAGATCGTGCTCGGTACATGTCTTCTTCCTTACTGATAGGCCCAGTCGGTACGGAGACCAGTGTTGCCGTTTCTGATGATCTGATCCATTGGGAAAAGAAGGGGAGTATCATCTTTCGTGAGATATCACGTCTTTGGGCAAAGGGATCTGTTATTCTGCGTGCAGCCAACGGTGAAGCAGTCCGCATTAACAGAAAGTACATGATGTTCGTCAGCGATGGCTGCGGCAGTGAACATAATCAGGCAATCGGTTACTCCGATGACATGTTGCACTGGGAGTTTCACCTGGAAACCTACCTCGATCCTTCGCCGATCGGGCGGCGCGTGTTCGAAGTGATGTGGGTTGCGATGGAATCATCGGAAAGCGATCACATGATCATGGATTTCTTCTATGACGGCGGCAGCGGAATTTCGTGTGCTGCTCAAGCCCTCTACAAAACATCGGAACCAACAAAGCAAGTGGAGTTGAATCGTGGGGGAACGCTCAATGCCGGGGGCATTCTAAAATACCGCGGGCGATGGATGCACGCCTAAGGTTGGGATGCGCCCCTGGGGAACACCAGCAATCTATTTTTATGGAACAAAGTTATAGGGCTCCAGTAATGACTCAAACAAGACGCCAGCGAATATTAACGGCTCTGGATAACGGAATCCCCGATAGACCGCCACTGAGCTTTGATTTAAAACCTGATGTTGAACTGCCGAATGTCAAAAAGGCATTTGAATACTTCGGAGCACATGATAAAAAAGGTCTATATTCTGCTGCAGGGATTGACGGTTTCAGCGTTTGGGAGTGGAATGCTGTAATGGGCCGATATACTGGAACCCCTAAAGTGACAGAAAATGGGATTACTTGTGACTTCTGGGGCAATGCCTATCCGGGCCATTTTGGTTTATCAACTTGTATTGATATTACTGCACTTGAATCACATAATTGGCCGCAAGTTAAGGATTTTGATTTTTCTTTTATTCAATCACAATCTGAGGATATCCGAAAACAGGATATGGTTGTGGCAGCGGGTCATGTTGGTTTAGGCTATCAAATGCACAATATGCTCCGGGGTAATGAACAGTCTATGTATGACTTGACAGAAGAAAAATATATGGCCTGCTACATGGAACATCTAACAGCTTTTACACTTGAGTATCTTGAGCAGATGTTAAAAGCCGGAAAAGGCATGATTGATGTAGTTCGTGCCGACGAAGACATGGGAACAATGGACCGGTTGATTATAAGTCCAGCAATGTGGCGTAAATTCTATAAACCTTCTTGGAAGAAAGCAGTAGAATTAACGCATCATTATGGTGCGAAGTTCTGGATGCATTCCTGTGGATACATTTGGCCGCTACTTAATGATTTCATTGAAATCGGCATCGATGTCTGGAATCCCTTTCCCCCATATGTCAAAGATAATGATCATCTGAGATTAAAAGAATTTCGGAAAGAACGTTTAGCGCTAGATGGTGGTGTTAGTCATTTGATTTTAGTAGAGGAAACACCATCTGCAGTTGTAGATGAAACAAAAAGAGTACTGGACATTTTCGCTCCGGATGGTGGATTGCTGATCGGTCCTTCACAGGTCTTTACTCCAGATATTCCGGCGGAGAATATTATTGCGATGTTTGAAACGGCATTGAAGTATTAAAAGAGATGTAAGCGCACGGCGGAAGTACACCCCTACGCAAATTGACGGCTTGGTAGGGGGTTGGTGACAGGCGACTCTTATCAGGCGACCTAATCGGGGAGGGGGTTCAGTTTGGGGGCGGTTGATTCGGCCGGTGGCGTCCAATTGATGGGTAGCATGGCCCATCCCCCTAAAACTGGTCCATTGACAAGGTTAGGATTTCCCTGTAACTCCAGTCCAGAATTACAGAAGAAATCGAATGAAGAAGGTAACATTACGGCCAAGTACACCCCGGCAAAAAATTTATGCGACAGCCTTGTTGGCTGATTTTTCCGATTTTTTCCAATGGCTTGGCAGCAAATCATCACAATTCGGTTGGCCGGCCAGGTGCTGATCTTTTCCAAAACATCACGGAAGTAGGCAAAGGGATCATGACCATTTACCTTGCAGCTTGCCACGAGGCTGTAAATGATGGCGGCTCTCTCGGCCCGCGCACCTTTCAAAATGAATTTACTGGATTGCCTGGAACGGGACAGACGATAGAGGAAACGCTCAAGGGCATATCGTATGAAAATCAGGTTGGGGTCTTCTCCTCTTTCTTGGCTAAGATTGATGAGTCTCTGTCGAACCGAAGCGACCAGATTCCTGCCTTGCTCGTTCATAGGAGGGCCTCCAGGTATGGTTTCATGATCTTTGTTACGCGGCAGATTTTTGCGTATTTCCATAGCTGGTCGTTGGTGCAAAGTTT
>JAGPFK010000153.1 GCA_018056585.1 Clostridia bacterium
TGATATCTCTTTTACGTTTTCCCGTTTCCTCAATACGGACAACACCATCCAGCTCCGATATAATGGCTTGGCCTTTAGGTTTACGCGCTTCGAACAGTTCTTCAACACGCGGCAAGCCATGCGTGATGTCATCACTGGATGCGACCCCTCCCGTATGGAATGTCCGCATAGTCAGTTGAGTGCCCGGCTCTCCAATAGACTGAGCCGCCATAATACCCACCGCTTCACCAATCACAGCCGGTTCGCCCGAAGCAAGATTGAGCCCATAACAGCGGGCGCAAACGCCGTGATGCGTTTCGCAGCAGAGAATACTGCGAATGGGAACTTGTTTTAATCCGGACTGCATGATCTTCTGAGCGAGGCTGCTGTTGATCATCTGATTTTTAACAGCCAGAACTTCGCCTGTCTTTGGATGCACAATGTCACGGGCTGCATAACGGCCTTTTATGCGATCCTCAAGAGACTTGATCACGATACGCGATTTTCCTGAGCCACCAACCAAAACTTCGCTGACGTCAATATACTCTTCTGTTCCGCAGTCTTCCTCACGGACAATCACATCCTGAGCCACATCTACAAGGCGTCGTGTCAAATAACCGGAGTCGGCAGTCTTTAAAGCCGTGTCCGACAAAGATTTGCGGGCACCATGACTGGATATGAAAAATTCCAGAACGTTCATGCCTTCACGCAGGTTGGACTTAATTGGAATCTCAATTGTTTTTCCGGACGTATCGCTCATGTTTCCGCGCATGCCGGCCAACTGCCTGATTTGACTGATGTTGCCTCTTGCTCCGGACTGAGACATCATGTAAATGGGATTATCGAAAGATAAAATATTCTTTAAAGCTTCTGTGATGTCCTCTGTCGTCTTGCGCCATATTTCGACAACTGCCTCATAGCGTCCTTCCTCATTCTGAAGGCCGCGTTGAAACTGTCGGTTCACAAAATCAACCTTTGCTTCTGCTTCTTCAATGTATTGTTTTTTAACTTCAGGGACCACAATGTCAAAGACACTGATGGATATCCCGCCTATTGTTGAGTAATGAAAGCCAAGCTCTTTAATTTTGTCGAGAATAGAAGCCGTCTCTGACAGTCCGTATAACTGAATGCAGCGTTCAATAATCTGACCAAGCTCTTTTTTGCCAACCTGAAAATCACACTCAAGAGCAAAGGTATTTTCAGGTTTGGACCGATCCACATAACCAAGATTTTGTGGAATGATTGCATTAAATAAAAATCGGCCTAACGTGCTTTCGACCAGGGCACTTCTCTTTTCTCCCTGGATCTGCCGCTGCATACGGACTTTGATTCGGTCATGCAAGCTCAATGTATGCGCGTCATAAGCCATGATGGCCTCATCCAGCGATATAAAGCAACGAATCGGTTGGTTGGTTTTCTCATCTTGCTCATGATCTGCTTGTTTATCAAGCGTCAGATAATAAATACCCATCACCATGTCCTGCGTCGGAACAGTCACTGGCTTTCCATCTTGAGGCTTAAGCAGATTATTGGCCGATAACATCAAGAATCGGGCTTCTGCTTGAGCTTCGGCTGAAAGGGGTACATGAACCGCCATCTGATCTCCATCGAAGTCGGCGTTGTACGCCGTACAGACTAACGGATGCAATTTTATGGCCCGTCCCTCAACCAGGACCGGTTCAAACGCTTGAATACCCAGCCGATGCAACGTGGGTGCGCGGTTCAGCAGAACCGGATGATCCTCAATGACTTTTTCCAGGGTATCCCAGACAAGGTCATTAGCTCGATCAACAAGGCGTCTGGCTGTTTTAATATTATGAGCGTGACCGGCAGAAACAATTTCTCGCATTACAAACGGCTTGAACAATTCAAGCGCCATTTCTTTCGGCAGGCCGCACTGATGCATCTTCAGTTCCGGGCCGACAACAATCACAGACCGTCCAGAGTAGTCGACACGTTTACCTAAAAGATTCTGGCGGAAACGTCCTTGTTTTCCTTTCAGCATATCAGACAGTGACTTGAGCGGCCGATTGCTGGCGCCGGTTACCGGGCGGCCGCGACGGCCATTATCTATTAAAGCGTCAACCGCTTCCTGAAGCATACGCTTTTCATTGCGAACGATAATTTCAGGCGCGCCGAGCTGCAACAATTTGTTCAGGCGGTTATTTCGATTAATCACACGCCGGTACAAATCATTAAGGTCTGACGTAGCAAAGCGGCCGCCGTCTAATTGAACCATAGGCCGCAATTCGGGTGGTAAAACTGGCAGAACATCCAGAATCATCCACTCCGGTCTATTGCCGGATTTTTTAAAGGACTCAACCACCTCAAGCCGTTTAATAATTCTGACTTTTTTCTGCCCGCTGGCTGACCGATACTCCTCACGAAGGTCTTTAGCCATTTGATCAACATCGATGGCCGAGAGAAGCTCTTTGATTGCTTCGGCACCCATTTTTGCTCTGAAGCCATTCTTGCCAAATTCGTCAATCGCGTCGCGATATTCTCTTTCTGAAATGACTTGGCGTGGCGTAAAACGCGAAATACCCGGGTCAATCACAATGTAAGCAGCAAAATACAGCACCTTTTCCAGATTACGCGGAGACATATCCAGTATTAAGCCCATTCGGCTTGGTATGCCCCGGAAATACCAAATATGAGAAACAGGCGCGGCCAATTTAATATGCCCCATCCGCTCCCGCCTTACTTTTGATTTTGTTACTTCCACGCCGCAGCGGTCGCAGACAATTCCTTTATAGCGTATCTTCTTATATTTGCCACAATGACATTCCCAGTCCTTTGTCGGGCCAAATATCTTTTCACAAAACAAGCCGTCGCGTTCAGGTTTGAGTGTCCGGTAATTAATTGTTTCCGGCTTTTTCACTTCACCCCGCGACCACTCCAGTATTTTTTCAGGCGAAGCCAACCCTATGCCGATTGCTTCGAAATTATTCATTTCAAACATGCCGCGTCGTCTCCTTACTGTCAATGACCACGATTTCTTTAATCTTCTTCATCCGCATGAACATTCACACCAATTTCTAAATCATCAGTTGGAACCTCATTTTCATTCTCTTCGTCCAAATCGTCATCCGATGCCAATAAAGATTGGACGTCCTCTTCATCTTCATCATCTGCAGAAATGCTGCCGTCTTCTTTCAAAACACCTTCTGTAAAGCCGGAAGATGAAAAACCACTTCCAACGACACTCATTCCCATTAATTCATCCAACTTGCTTCGGTCAATTTCCGGCAATTCGCTTTCTTCATCCTCAGATTCCTTGATATCGATCACTTCATTTTTATCTGAATAAATACGCACATCTAACGCAAGGCTCTGCAGTTCTTTGACCAGGACTTTAAAAGACTCTGGCACACCAGGTTCCGGAACATTTTCTCCTTTGACGATGGCTTCATACGTCTTGGTTCGGCCGGCGATATCGTCCGACTTGACCGTTAGAATCTCTTGAAGTGTATAGCTGGCGCCATAAGCTTCCAATGCCCAAACTTCCATTTCTCCAAAACGCTGTCCGCCAAATTGTGCCTTGCCACCCAAGGGTTGTTGGGTCACAAGGGAGTAGGGCCCTATGGAGCGGGCATGGATTTTGTCATCAACCAGATGAAGCAGCTTCATATAATACATGGTTCCAACTGTAACACGATCTTCAAATGGTTCACCGGTCCGTCCATCATACAGAATTGTTTTGCCATCCGGCTCAATCCCAGCCAACTCAAATGCCTCGACAACATCTTCTTCTGTCGCCCCGTCAAAAACAGGCGTTGCTATTTTCCAACCAAGCTTTTCAGCGGCTCGTCCCAAATGAACTTCCAGCAGCTGACCAATATTCATACGGGAAGGCACACCAAGGGGATTGAGCACAACATCAAGTGGCGTTCCATCCGGCAGAAACGGCATATCTTCTTCAGGTAAAATCCTTGAAATGACACCTTTATTGCCATGTCGCCCGGCCATCTTGTCACCCACTGAAATTTTTCTTTTCTGAGCAATGTAGACGCGGACCATCTTGTTGACACCATGTTTCAGGTCGGCTCCGTTTTCACGCGTAAAGACCTTTACATCCACGACAATACCGCTTTCTCCATGCGGGATGCGCACTGATGTGTCCCGGACTTCCCTGACTTTTTCACCAAAAATCGCACGATACAATCGTTCTTCCGCCGTTAGCTCCGTTTCGCCTTTAGGCGTCACTTTACCAACTATAATATCGCCTGATCTGACTTCTGCGCCAATGCGAATGACGCCGGTTTCATCCAAATCACGCAGAGCGTCATCCCCTACATTGGGAATTTCTCGAGTGATTTCTTCCGGTCCCAGCTTGGTATCACGCGCTTCACATTCATATTCTTCTATATGGATGGATGTATAAACATCGTCATGTACCAGACGTTCACTGATCAGAACAGCGTCCTCATAGTTATATCCTTCCCATGTCATAAAGCCGATCAGGACATTACGACCTAATGCCAATTCTCCGTTCTCTGTGGATGGCCCGTCGGCAATGATCTCGTCTTCTGTCACAGAATCACCTTTCCGGACCAGCGGACGTTGGTTGATACAAGTTCCCTGATTGGAACGCTTGTACTTGTTCAGATGGTAAGTATCAAAACTCTTCGCACCTGTTCTAATGACAATTTTGTCGGCGCTTACAAATTCAACCGTGCCATTATTCTTCGCTACCACGCAAACACCGGAGTCTTTTGCAGTCCGGTACTCCATGCCGGTTCCGATCAACGGAGCTTCTGTCTGAATCAGAGGCACAGCCTGACGCTGCATATTAGAGCCCATGAGGGCACGGTTTGCATCGTCATTGCCT
>JAGPFK010000154.1 GCA_018056585.1 Clostridia bacterium
CCAAAGGAATTGACGGCTGATTGAATCAGCACATTGGATATGGAGAAAAGGAGGTTTTGAACACCGGCCGGCAGGCCGATCTGAATGATTTCTATAAATTTGTTCTTGTCCACTCGCAGATCGGAGAAAATGAGCTGGATAGCCCCCTCGCTTCTTAAAAGGCAGAAGATGATAAGCAACATGGAAAGATATTGTGATATCACTGTTGATAAAGCAACGCCGGCAACACTCATTTCCATCACAACAACAAAAAACAAATTGAGTATGACATTGATCGTTCCTGTGACAGTCAGATAATACATGGGGCGCTTGCTGTCGCCTACAGAGCGTAGAATAGCCGCTCCATAATTGTAGACCATACTGGCCGGAACGCCCGTAAAGTAAATTTTCATATACAAGACAGACAGGTCGATGATGTCAGACGGGGTTCCCATCCAGGCGAGTAAAGGTTTACAGAAAATAAGGCCCGCCACCATAATGATTATTCCGCAAATAAAGCTGACACAAATGGAGGTATGAACAGATCGGCTGACATCATCCGGCCGGCCTGCCCCATAGTCCCGGGCAACCACGACACTTGTCCCGACCGACAAACCCATAAATAAATTAACCAGGAGATTAATCAGTGATCCCGTTGCGCCGACAGCAGCCAAGGCCTGGTGTCCAGAAAAACGGCCAACAACAATCATATCAGCTGCGTTGAACATCAACTGCAGAAAATTCATGACCATGATGGGGAAGGCAAACAGAAGCATTTTTTTGAGCAGGGGTCCGCTACAAAAATCTGCGCTGGTCTCAGACAAAAATAAACACACTCTTTCCTTTCAACAAAATATCAAGGCGGTCAATCCCAATAAATGGTAACAAACGCCTCTTTCAGGTTCAACCATTAGTTTACCTGAAAAAGTCTGGACCGTAAACTGAATAACGACAAAATCCTTATTTTATTTGAGACGCAATATAACCCGGAAGCGGAATGTGATCAAGAAAGACCATCGGAATCCCTTTATAATGCGTTCTGATCTCACCTTCGGTCACAACACAGGCAATAACCGAGACCTCGAAGTTTATCTCCTCAGCCATAGCCAACACAGCTTCAATGGTTCCCCCTGTCGAAACGACATCATCTACAAAACAAAGCTTTTTATTCTGAAACGGCTCATACTTCTCTTTCCCAATCCAAAGCTCCTGTGGTTCTTCTGTTGTAATGGATTTGACAACCACATGCTTGGGATCTTTCATAAATCCTTTGTAGCTCTTTCTGAGCTCTAGATAGCGTTTGTGATCACTTGCGATGGCCTGTGTCAGTCCCGAAGATTTGGTCTGTACTGTCACAAAAGAATAAAAATCATAAGGAGCCAATTTTATTTTTAGCTGCTCGGCTGCAATTCTATTCCATTCCGCTTCGCCTGTCATATCGAAGGAATATATATAGAATCCGTTTCCAATATCCACAAGCGGCAAATCAATTCTGTAATCTGGTCTCAGCCGTATCGTGTGTGTTTGTGGCCAATTGTGCACAGAACAATCCCCCTTAAACCAAGCCAACGTAAGCGCCGAAATAGCGCACAAGCACACCCACAACCATACCAAGGAAGGGGTTTTTTGACCAGGCTGTCACGCCCATTGCGATGTAGCCACTCATGGGATGATCCGACCCTGATACAGCAACCAGATTGGGGGCAAAAGTCAAAGCAAAACCAATGACAAGCAAAAACCCGGCGATACTTTGAGCAGGCAGGTATTTGCCAAGCCGGCCGACAAGCCCTGTCAGGATAAGAATACCCATAACAAACATAAAGACAATGCCGCATAAAACAGGTTGGGGGGCACCTGCTGTGCCGGATATAATCGCCTCGATGGGGGGGCCGCCGAAAATCGCACTGGGAAAGTCAGCCAGGGAATTGATCAATGACAGATGATCGTAATTTTGTGTTGTCCCAGCCATGCTGGCTGTGATGCCGCCAAAAGAGATGTTTGCACCGATATTCAGCATGACCAAGCTAAGCGCCCCTAAAACGACGGACAAATTAAAAATCGGTTTGATAACCTTAAAGTCATTCCAGTATTCTTTTTTCCAGAAGCGCCATTCATTATTTTGCCGCATGTGTTCGCGGCCCTCTTCAATCACATCGGACAGAACGACGCGCCTTTTCTGAAGAAACAAAAAGTCTGCCGTTGAGACGACGACTGAAATGAAAATCGTCCAGACAACCTTGTTCGAACTATTGATAAAAATGGCATAAGCTGCAATCGCTGAAATGATCGAGATAAGGGTTGTCCGCTTTTCCTGCCCGAACATATCCCAGGAAACACCGGCCAGAATCAAACCAACGCCGCTCATCATGCCGGCAATGATACTGGGCCCCGCAAAATTTGCAATTTTACTCACGCCCCCCACCAGTGCCAGTGTGATCATAAGAACGGCAGCCAGCAAAACAGAGCTGACGTTGATCCTCAAATCTTTTTTGAGGCTGGCTATCGTGATGGTCTCGGCTTGAGACGAAATGGGCGTCACCGAGTGAGTAAGCAGATTGCCCACCGCTCCAACCAGATAGGCAAAACCGGCCGGCTTAAGTGCGAATCCACGAGATTCAGCGTAAAGCAACTGAGGTATACCATTAATAACGACGGCGATGACGGCCATCACAAACGGAACAAAGGATTCCAAAAACTCCATCGGTGACCCCCCTATAATCAGTTAACGCTCATAATATACAAGATCGTCCTTTGATTGACAAGCAAAATCTTGGATCAAAGTCACAAATGCCCGGGAGAGAGCAGACTGGCAGGCCCATGGTAGGCCGGAACAGATGACGCTTATGGGTTCAGGCAATAAGTTTATTACCTTTTACACGCCCTAATACCATGTAGGAACACCTTTAAATTCTACATCTTCTTCGTCATCCTTATCCGGATCGTATACAAAGCCATGATGCTCTGCATGCGGCGGACGTTCATCAAGCATCCAAGGTTTCTTTGTCTCAAAAACTCCATTTTCGAATTTATTTTTAATTTTATCCCGTTTTTCTAGATGTTTCATGCATCCACGGATGCAACCGCGTGCACCGCAAACAGAAAGATACCTCTCATGCTGCATAAGGGCATTTAATGTTGGCATGCCCGGAAATAAGAGAAATCCAAGATCATGAGACTCCAGCCACGTCATTTCTTGCTCCCTGGATGGCATATATAGACCGGGAAATCGCTTTGCAAGGAAGGGAGACGTCCGGCGGTCAAGTCCAAAATGTATAAACTTGCATTTTCCAATATCGATATCAGCCCATTCTATCGTGTGGCCTTCAATTTCAATCTTTACGCTTTTATCTTTTGACAAAGCTCCAGGACACTCAGCGACACAACGTTTACAGCGATCGCATACGGTGCCCGTAACGATGGGATCTGGCTCCAGCACCGCATCTGTCAATATAAGTCCGATTCTCTGTCTCGGTCCAAACTCTTCTGTTAAAAAAACTTTTGACCAACCGATTTCACCAAGACCTGCCAGAGTAGCAGCTATTCGATGATGTATACTAACGTCTCGCCGGGGTTTCCCGGGTATTTTATTTCCGCGCGGACCAATCTCACGCGATGTTGAACAAGAAAACAGTGGAACACCTTCGTATCCGTTATGTTCAACAAATCGAGACAGCTTATAGCTCGCCGCATTTGTCATACGATTGATTCCCATGTAGCCAAAAATCGTATAAGACGCCCAATGCGTCCCTTCCTCTATTCCTCGATAACAACCGCGCGGTATTCTTTTGATAAAGACAATAACCGACCTTGCTTGCGGCATGATAGAGGTAGGGCTCATGTCTGGCGGAGCATCTTTGAATCGCTCTATATTTGCAATTCCTACTTTATCTACGCCCAGTTCATCTACACAAAAATCTTTGATCATCTGAGATGTCAGCATGTATGTCATCTCTCCTCTTCTTTGCGAAATGCATTTGCATATTTATAAATGAGCTTGTTGCGCCTATCCAGACTAGCTACACAAGCTCGACCGCAAGCAGCTCCAATACGCCACGGCTCAGCTGATTTAAGGTACGGATTTTCTGTTGCACCTGTTTGACACACGATACAACTTTCTGTATGCAGCTTATTCCATTTAAAATAAGCTCTACCGGGCATAAAACTCTCTTCTGCTGTAGATATTGCATAGGAGGGGCAATTTTTAATGCATTCATCACAACCCGTGCAGAAATCCTCCGAACAAATGTTATCCGGCTCTATTAATGCGTCGGTTAGAATGATAGAAAATACTTGTCTCGGCCCATATTCAGGGGTCAAAAAGAACTTGCCTTTGCCAATTACTCCGAGGCCCGCCATATAGGCCGCATACTCAAAGTTTAAAATAACATCCGGCGCTGGCTTATCCTGGTCTACCCGAACCCCTTGACTGCGGAGTTCCAATGGATGTTTGTAAAGAGGCGTGGCTTCCCACCCATGGTCCTCCAACCAACATACTGTGTTATAAGTAGATTCGACCAATATTAATGGATTGACTGGATCTCCGCAACCCAACGTCTGCCAAGCTGTGCCTTCTTCAATACCCCTGAGCGCTCCGCGCGGAATCATAAAACCTAATACGATAACACTCTTAGCTTTCGGACTTATGCTGTTTGGATGGCCTTCCGGGATTATCCCATCGAAGCGCTCTATTGGCGCAACACCAATAAGATCAGCCCCATTACGCTTTGCAATGTCGATTAAATCTGTTTTTTCAAACTCCATATTGTATCTCCTCGCATAATCATAGTATCAAAATAATGTTGTAAACTTGACCC
>JAGPFK010000155.1 GCA_018056585.1 Clostridia bacterium
GGATTGAGCTGCTCAAACTGATCATTGACCCCGACAATAATGAGGTCCTGACGATCGTATGCAGCAAGAGGAACACCTGATGCGGCCTGTTCTGCCTCTGAGGGAGCTGTAACCGACGAAAGTACGTGTGCTTTTTGCTGCTGCTGTTGACCGATATAAAAGGCGATGATCACGAGGAAAATCATCAGCACGCTGACCAGTAAAACATAGAGCCAGGGTCGTAAAAGAGGTTTAGCCGTGTGAGCTTTCCTGCTTATTTCGCCTTTCTCACTTTTTGTTTGAGCGGGTTTTGCTCGATCTTTTATCTTCAATACTGGGTTCATTCTTTCTACCTGTTTTTAAATGGTCCGGCCAAGACCATTGATATTTACGCCATGCTTTTTTCGATTGGTTTTTTATTATATCACAAGGATATCAATTAAAGTTATGGGTGCTTCCTATCATGCTCATAAGAAAAGGGACCAAACAGATTGCGCAGGATTGACCTGACTGAACAAAATGGCGGAAAAGCAACAGCTTCCACGGGAAGGTCACTCTGGCGGGCAACGTCTTTCCTTCTCTGCGATAAATGATTTTATAGATTCAGCGTTAATTTTTGAATCATCTCGCAGTCATCTGGTGTCAGGCTGATTTGTCTGACCTTGGCATTTTCCTCTAACTGCGAGAGATTCGAGACGGAAGGAATAACAGGGCCCATGCCGGGCAGCGTCAACAGATAAGCCAAAACAAGCTGGGCGAGTGTGATCCCTTTTTTCTTTGCCTGCTCGCCGAGTCCTTTAAGAATTCGTTGAATATCAGGATCGAGGTAACGGTCATTTTTTTGATCATAAAGCCGGTCTCCTTCTCCCACGAAATCGGTTTGTAGATACCGATCTGTCAGTAAACCTTCTGCCAGAGGACTCCAGGCAATAAACGAAAGGTTGTTTTCTGCACAATACTTCAAAACGCCGGCCTGTTCAGGATTTTCTCCGTCAATTAAGTTGAAGCTGTTCTGAACCGCACAAATTCTTGCGCGTAAGGAAGGACCGATGCGGTCCATCGTTTGTTGGTATTGTTTCAATTGAGTCACGCTGAAATTAGAAACTGCAAAATAACGAACCAAATCCATGCGGATTAAATCATCAATAGCAAGAATTGATTCTTCTGCCAAAACGCTGTCATCCGGGCGATGAAAATACAAAAGATCGATGGTGTCTGTTCTAAGCCGCTCCAGGCTCGCATAGACTGACTCTTTAATGTTTTGACGAGATAACCCGCAATGATTCGGTGTCCGGCCATCCATGAGCCCCCCGAGTTTTGTCGCCAGCACGATGTCGCGCCTGATCTTCGTGTTTTGAGATAACCAGCTGCCAATCGTCCGTTCAGAGTTTCCGGATGAAGCGTTGTAGCGATTGGCCGTATCCCAGAATGTGACGCCTAATTCGTAAGCCCGATCGAGGATTTCAAAAGCACTTTTTTCGTTGACTCTTGAACAATCGCCTGTCTCCGGATATCCAAATTTCCATGTGCCTAACCCGATGACGCTGGCCTTTAAGCCGGATTGACCGAGAGGGCGATAAGGCATGTTATTGAATTCAGATACCGTAAACGGCAGGCCATATAAAGAGATATCTGGTTTTTGTTTATCCATTTTCCTTATTCCTCATTCCTCATTCTATGCCTATTGTATCGGTTCAGACGCGATTGAGCAAAAGAGGCTATTTAAAAACAGCGCTCCTGATGACTGCGGTCACATGTCGATTGTTTGCTGCAGCGGTAACATATTTCATTTTGCAGCGGTTGACCGTCGAAAAACTGTCTTAAGTTGTGAAAGGTTGTTTGTGCGATATTCAAAAGCGCTTCCTCCGTCAGAAAAGCTTGATGCGACGTAACCAGCACATGAGGCATTGTAAGCAGCCGTGCCAACACGTCATCCTGAATACCGGAACTGGAGAAATCCTCGTAAAAAAACTCTGATTCTTCTTCATAGACATCGAGTCCTGCTCCCCCGACCCTGCCAGATTTAATTGCCTCTATCAAAGCATAGCTGTCAATGAGCGCACCGCGGGAGGTATTGATGATAAAAACACCGGGTTTTGCCTTGTCAAGAGTCTCTTGATTGATCAGATGGTCTGTTTCAGGCGTCAGCGGACAATGCAGAGAAATGATATCCGACTGCCGAACCAATGTGTCGAAGGGAACATAAGAGATGTCGCTGTTTGGAAGAGGATGTGGATCCGATGCGATGATGTTCATACCAAAACCGCGGCAGATATCAATAAAGATGCGTCCGATTTGACCGGTCCCGACCACACCGACTGTCTTCCCTTTTAAATCAAAGCCCACCAGCCCATGAAGGCTGAAGTTGAAATCACGTGTTCGTGTATAAGCACGATGAATTTTGCGGTTTAAAGACAACAAAAGGGCCATGGCATGTTCAGCGATGGCATAGGGTGAGTAAGAAGGCACACGTAGGATATGAATTTTACCATATGCTGCTTTAAAATCAACGTGATTATAACCGGAACATCGCAATGCGATCACACGGATGCCATAGCGGAAGAGTGTCTCAATGACAAAAGCATCCAATATATCATTCACAAAAGCACAAACAGCGTCGCAATCCTGAGCCAGTCTGACTGTGTCATGATTCAACCGGGTTTCATAATATTGAATAGCAAAAGAATAGTCATCTTTAAATTGATCCATAAAGACACGGTCATAGGGCTTGGCATCAAAAAAAGCAATTGTTTTTATATCCATCTGGAAACCTCCCTGTTTCTTTTCATTTAAGTTGCCACGAAATCACAAAAAGATCAGTAACAAGAATCACGCTCCAGGGAAAATGACGCCAGATAAAACTTCTTGAACAATCAGATCATGATATAATATTTGTCTATAAGCATCATGTATGAAGAGTGTTATAGTGTACACATCGTGTGATGCAGAATGAGGGAAAACGATGCCTGAGAAACATTTTCGAAAAAAACGGACGATCAGACGAAGACTGATTTTATTTTTTGTCTTGCTGCTTGGTGCTGCCTTGATCTTCTTTTTACTGGCTGACCGCGAAACAGAGCTGGAAGTACGGACAGAGGTTATAAAAAAAGGGGACATTGCCAGCCTGCTTTATATAACGGCTCAAATAGAACCGGGTGCTGTTCAGGAAGCGAAGGTAGGCAGACAGTATGTTCAGTCTGTTTATGTGAAGGTTGGGGACGAAGTAAGAAAAGGAGATCCTTTAATTGCCTTTGATCTGACTGAGCTTGAGGAACAATTGGAAGAAACACGAAAAACCCGCAAGGAAGCTGAAGACGCTGTGACAGAAATGACTAAAACGATTGAGGCACAAGCGAATTCGTCCCAGAAATCTTTGCAGAACATTCAAAAAACAATCAATCGTTTGTCTCGCAATGTATCACGGTCCATGACTGCCCTGAGCAATTTAACCGGTCAGCAGCCATATGAGCTCAGAGTTGATGAAGAAAAACTGAGCGGCATCATGGATCGCTTGATGACTTTGGACCGATCACAACCTGACTTGGAGAGTCAATACAAAGCCCTGCTTGATGAATACAAAGAAGCCATCACTTTTACCCAATCCGAAGCGTATCAAAACCAGCTGACACAACTTCAGGAAAGCCTGAATGAGACAGCCCGTGTCTTATCTGATCTTCTGGCCAATATGGCAGATCCTGACCTGTTGGCTGCTTTGAGCGGCACCTCATCTTTATCGGCTCTGAGCAGCACGGCTGCCTCAGCTCAAAATGTCTTAATCCAGGCCATACAGGCTGAGGCGGCGGCAGAAAAGGCACTTCAGGATGCCGTTCCTACTCTCTACGCGGAAATAGACGGAGTTGTTGCTTTAGTGGATGCCAAACCGGGATCTTATACGGGCGACACCTCTGTAAGCAGCAGCACGCTGCCTTCTTTCGGACTCGATATGAGCGGGTCCTGGGGGAGTTTATCGACCAGTCAAAACGTTGTTGCTGTGATTTATGATCATAAGCATCCGAAAGCGACGTATCAGGCAAACCGATATGATGCCAGCCGATTGGCAGTAGGCATGCCTGTTTCCTATAGTCAGGATGGAAGGGACTATTTTGGAGAAGTAACCTATAAAAGTAAATTTGCAACGTCATTAGATCCATCTGGATCAGAGACAAACCTTTTGAGCAGCATGGGGTCGATGAGCAGTGTGACATCAGAACCGACCCTGACTGTCGAAATGTCTGTCAAAGGAACGGATCTGAGCGCTCTGGTTTTAGGTTTTAATATCGATGCCGTCGTTCAAACTGATTTCGCAGAGGATGCGCTGCTGCTTCCTGCCGAGGCGATGAAAAAAGAACTTGGCCAGTATTTTGTTTACATTGTTGATGATGGCCGTGTCTATAAAAAAGAAGTGATACCCGGTATTCAGTCGGATACCCACATCCAGATCATTGAAGGCCTGACAGAAGGGATGCGCGTTGTTTTAAGTCCCGGAAACGATCTGTTGGACGGAATGAAGGTTAAAGAAATTAATGACTGACCAATCTGTTGTAAAGGAAACATCTCTGATTTCGGAAGCATCCGGTCCGGTTATTATGGTTCGGGGTCTCACCAAAACATACCGAACCGGAAAAGTTCCCTATACAGCGTTGCATGAGATTGATCTGGATATCGAGCGGGGGGAATTTACAGCGATCATGGGGCCGTCTGGCTCGGGTAAATCAACCCTGATGAATATTTTAGGTTGTCTGGATCATATGGAC
>JAGPFK010000156.1 GCA_018056585.1 Clostridia bacterium
TATCATACTTAGGGAAGTTCTAAAATGTAATTTTGATTTTTCTTCTTATTATTAGAATTAATTTTATTAAATAAAGGACGAAGTGATAATATAATTTTCATTGCTTCCGGAATAATCAAGTTAGTTTGCTGAATTAATGGTAAAATAAATAATACGATACATCTTATTTTCATCAATTTCTAAGGAGGCAGACTATGAATGAATCCGCAAACCTAAAAACGAATCGTGATCCGGTCTTTATTGTTCAGAATGGAAAAGCAAAGTCAAAAATCCTGCTGCCGGAGGAGGCAACAGGACAAGCGGATTATGCTGCTCAGCAATTAAAGTACTATCTGGATTTAATGACAGCCGTTAGCATCCCCATCGAACGTTGTCTGGGTCATGGTCATTGGCTTGCGCTGGGCTCAGAACAAGATCTTAAGCCGCAAAATGAAAACGATGCCTTGGGACCGGATGGGTTTACCATTCAAAGAGAAGAACATCAGATTGTTTTTCGGGGTGGCAAGCGGGGCATCATTTATTCCGTCTATGAATTTTTGGAGCAACTGGGCTGCCGCTTCTTTACGCCTAAATGCGAAAAAGTGCCGGTTCAACCCGATTTAATGTTGCCGCAGCTGAATATCAGACAAGTACCAGAATTGGAATATCGATATCACAATTACATTGACATTGTTGGATACCCCCGATTTGCAGTCAAATCCCGAATAAATGGCCCTGTACCAATCAAAGAACGATTTGGTGGACATTTATCCTATGCTTGGTTTGTTCATACCTTTAATCAGATTTTGGACCCGGATGAGTGGTTTGACCGTCATCCTGAATATTTTTCAATGGTAAATGGGAAACGGCTGAAATATCGAACGCAGCTGTGCCTGACCAACCCGGATGTGCTCAAAATAACCATTGAAAAAGTGAAGGAAGCTCTTCGCGCCCATCCGGAAAGCACACTGATTTCTGTTTCACAAAATGATTGGGGCAATCCCTGCACCTGTCCCAATTGCCACGCGATCGATCAGGCTGAAAAAAGCCATGCCGGAAGTCTTATTTGGTTTGTCAATCAAGTGGCAGAAGCCATCGAGCCTGAGTTTCCAAATGTAATTGTGGATACACTGGCTTATCAATATACCCGGCCGGCTCCGCGGTCAATCAGGCCGCGTCACAATGTTTGTGTGCGCCTTTGCTCCATTGAAGCATGCTTCAGCCATCCGCTGGAAACCTGTACAGATCGTTCGCGGCAGGTTATTCGTCCGGACGGGACATCCGCCGGTTTTATTGATGACTTGAGAGACTGGGCCAAAGTATGCGACCGCCTTTACATTTGGGATTACACCACCTGCTTTGCCCATTATCCGACTCCATTTCCCAATTGGCGTGTGCTTCAACCCAACATGCAGGCTTTTGTCCGAAACCATGTTAAAGGCGTTTTTGAACAAGGCAATGGCGCGCGGGGCGGCGGTGTTGATCTCAATGAGCTGCGGGCCTATTTAATCGGTAAATTGTTATGGGACGCAAACTGCGACCTGGATCGGCATAGAAAAGAGTTCTTGGACTATTATTACGGGGATGCCGCCCCATTTATTTGTCAATATATTGATTTGCTGTGCGATATTGTCGAAGAGGAGCAGATACATGTTGGGTTTAATGATAACTGCGACCGACCCTATCTCACACCTCAGCGCTTGAGCCAATATGATCAATTGCTGAAAAAAGGAGAGGAAGCTGTGATCGGTGACCCCCTTCGGTTGCCACGTGTGGCGAAAATCCGTTTATCCATTCGTTGGGTGAGCCTGAAAAATAGGATGATGCGGGGAGAGAAGGCCGATCCGGAGGAGATTGCGTCATTTTTCAGCGATTGGCGAGCACATGGTCTGACTCGTATTGATGAATGGGTCAATGTTGAAACAACACATCGCGCCTTACTTGAAGGCCTTTGGCGTGGGACCGAATATTATGATGAATGGTGGGCGGAAGGTGAAGAAGAGCTATAAAATATGCCCCCTTTAAAAAGGGGGCATATGATAAACACTGACCGTCTGATCAATGTCTAGTGTCTGATTGACTGATAGCACTCCCGGCAATAAACCGGCTTATCGCCTGTTGGTTTAAATGGCACCATGGTTTCCCGGCCACATTCTGAACAAATGGCAGGATACATTTCCCGCTCGCCCCGTGATTGACTGCCACGAGTGGTGTTTCTGGCTTGCTTCCTGGCAGCACGGCACGACGGACAGCGCTGCGGCTCGTTTTCAAATCCCTTTTCTTTGTAAAAAGCTTGTTCGTTCTCCGTGAAAATAAATGTTGCTCCACAATCTTTACAGATAATGTTCTTGTCTGGCATGTTTAAAAATCCTCTTTCGTCTCGACCAATGATTGACCCACAGCTTCCAACTGTGGGTGTTTACTAAAAATTCAATGTTCATTTGCAAAGAAAAGCTCATTCAGCTTAATCCCTGCAATGAGGGCCGTTGTTTTTGCCCGGTATGAAGCCGGACCCTTTCCAATCTTCATCGCATAAGCGACGCTTTCAGTAAACGCCCAAACTGAGATTTTGTCAAGAGAGACTTTTCTCAAACGTGCTGAAGCAAGATGTTGTTCTTGCCTTTTAAGGATTGAGTTTTTATTTTACTGCAAGAGGTGTATGTGCTTTGGGTGTCAAGAATTGAACTTTTCAGTAAACCTTGCGAAATTGCCTGACAGCAGGTGACATCTGTTTGATAACGGCGCCAGTTGTACCAGCACTGAAAGGTTTGCTGAAATCCAGTACCTCACCTTTGATGCCAGCCATCATCTCTTTTCCTGCCTCTGATGTGAAAGGCGACCAATGCGTGATCAAAAGGCCGCCCAATTTGCCAGGCCAATGCATTTTTCGCCCAAGGTAATGCATATCAAGACAATAGCCCCAAAAATGCTTTGCTTGTTCGAGATTGCCGGCAACGGCTGGAATCGTGAGAAAACCGCCTTTCATGAAATGATCCATGGAAGGATAACCGTGATCATGGTCTTCATAGTGCCAGTCGCAGATGATGATATCCCGTGTGATGAGCTCTTCATCATTAAAAGCAGGATAAATTCCGAACCGGTCTGCGTCCCACATTTGGTATCCCATCTTTTCGGCATTCAGGAGCCGGTCCCCCCACATCATGGTACCAACGCCTTGTGCTGCCAAATGATCGTGTAACATCTGAACAGTGCGGCCAAACAGTAAGGACCGGTCTTTTCCCTTGCAACGGGGACAACTCTCTTCTCCGATTTCAAAAACTTCATCCATACCAATGTGGAGTTGTTCAGGCTGAAAAGCTTCGATTAATTCATCAATCATCGGAAAGACATAATCATAAATGGCATCATTGGAAGCACACCAGCTGTGGCAGTAAAAATCTGGCCAGGCCGCATCAGCAGGAGTGTCCGGCGTTTCGAGGAATTCAGGATGATCAAGGAATAATGGCCAGGGCTGCCCGCTGAAAGGAGATTGGTGACTGAGGCATTGAAACAATGGAATGGGCCTGATACCGTGTTGATGGCAGATGTTTCGGACCTGGATGGCGTCCTCCGTGTTAAATGTTCCTGTGCTGTACTGGGGAAAACTGCGATAGGCAAATCCTGGATTGAACTCAAGTATGAGCGCATTGATACCCAATGGAGCCAGCCCTTCCTCGATCAGATGAATCAAGGCGGGTACCGCCTCGTGATCTGAAATGCGCGTGTGAAAACCAACAAAAACAGTTTCATTATCCTGATTCATAACTGGACCGCAAGCCCCCGATTTCGCTATGGGGAAAAGCTGCGGTTGCCTCCTTTCTGTTCCTTGATTATTTGTTCTTTCGTGCGTATGATTTTTGCATTTTACTGGATTTTTTTAACATCTTAGAGAAAACCAATATCTGGCGCGTGATCATCAAGAAGGTAGAAACACGCCAGGTTGGGTTCTCTTTTAGAGTCGGTTCATGTAAAGTGATGACCCGTGATGTATCTGATTTCAAGGTGCCCCTATGATTGCTTGCGTGTTAGATTTTGGTACCGCTGGATGTTATCTTCATTTAAGAATTCATAAGCTTCATTGATTTCCTGAAATTTTTGTGTGGCATCAGGCGATTTATTGACATCCGGATGATAAGCTTTTGCTTTCCGCCGATAAGCCAGCTTGATTTTATTCAAATCAGCTGTTGTTGGAACGCCAAGAATTTCGCAACTTTTCTCATATTTTTTAATAAAGTCTTCATAGGGGTTCGAGGCCGCCCATTTTCCTTGCTGCCAGGGGCCGCTCTGTTGTTGATGCCACTGACGAAATCGTTCTTCCCATTCCCTTTGCTGCTGTTCTCTTCTGGCTTGTTCCCTCCGCGCAGCTTCTTCCTCAGCCTTCCTGTATGCTTGCTTATAATACCGATATGGACGGTATGGAACGGATTGCGGATCCTCTAAGTATTGCGACAAGTTAAACAAGTATTGGGTGCTGACTTCTTTAAAATATTTCAAATAAGAAACAGATGCGGCACCTAAAATCGGAAAAACAATGATGAGCAGCAAAATCGTTTGAGCGGCTGGGTGCTGAAAAAGCCAGGACCCAACCGGCCCCACAAGCAACAAAACAGCCAGGCAGCCACCCATACTGATCAGAAGGGCACAGCCTCTCATAAAGCTTTTAGCAAGAAGCACACCGGTTTCAATAACGTAGACCAGGCCATCCAGTATAAAAGAATGCGCTTTCGCGATCCCGTATATTAT
>JAGPFK010000157.1 GCA_018056585.1 Clostridia bacterium
GCTCACTTGCTTATCGATTATATTCGATTGCAGAGAAAAAAGAATGGCCGGAAGAGGCATATGTCTACAATGCTCTGATTTCATCCTGGAACAGAATACATCAAGAGGCTTCAAAAAAGGAAGTTTTAGTTGAGCAAAGTTTAATTGATTAATCTGAAAGGGCGAATGTGGTAATGGGAGAATATATTGAGTATGTCAACCAAGGTTTTCGAATACTTCTCAAAGTGCTGGCTCCTTATGTGGCTCAGGAACTGAAGCGACATTATAAAAAAGACTGGTGGCGAGAGGGTGTCCTGAATGTTTTGAAAGAACATCAATCTCGTGATTTACCACTCGATGGAGACTGGGCCGAGTTGGTGGATTCATTGGATATACTTCGATGTCTGCAATTGATTGATTATCAATGGCAGACTGTATTTCGCGTTAAAATGACCATTGACCATCGCAATTGGATAAAGGAATTGATTGCTACTCGAAATAAAATTGCTCATCTTGGATCCGCAGATCTAAAAGATGAGGATGCCTGGCGTGCGATTGATACGATGGTTCGGCTTTGCGAACAGATAGATGCCGAATCGACAGATGAACTGCGCGCTATAGCCAGGAAGATCCGTTACGGAACAACAGATCCATCCACGAGTTTACAATCTTTTCAGGCCAATTCCGAGAAAGGTCTTAAAGAAGCAGGAACAATCGGCGTTTTGCATAACATCTCGTTTCAAAACTGCAAACCCTGGCGCGACATCATCGAACCACATCCGGATGTTGCCCGCGGCGAGTATCTTAATGCAGAGTTTGCTGCTGATTTAAATCAGGTCGCCAAAGGTCGCGGAGCGATTGAGTATCGTGATCCGGTTGAGTTTTTCGCCAGAACTTACATGACTGAGGGTCTGAAAGCTCTTCTTGAGTCGGCTTTGCGCAGGGTTGGTAATAAAGGTGGAGATCCGGTCATTCAGCTCAAGACCGTATTTGGCGGCGGCAAAACACACAGCATGCTGGCTCTTTATCATTTGCTGCGCGGCCAGGTTCCTTTGCGTAAAATTGATGAATATGTTCGCCCTGTGTTGGATGCAGCAGGCCTTGATTCGTTGGTCAAAGCGCGTGTAGCTGTTATTGTCGGAACGGCGCTTGATCCGAGCAAGAGTCGAAGGCCAGCTACAATGCGCGGCATTACAATCAATACCTTATGGGGAGAGATTGCTGCCCAGCTCGCTGAATCAGCAGGAGACTTAAGTTTATACAATATTGTTCGTGATGCGGATAAAAAAGGTGTCTCTCCCGGTTCAGAAGCATTCAGATACCTCTTTGACCAATGCGGACCTTGTCTGATTCTCATTGATGAACTGGTCGCTTATGCAAAGAAACTTTATGGTCAAACTGATTTGCCAGCCGGTACTTTCGATAATTTTGTCACATTTATTCAGGAGATCTGCGAGGGAGTACGTGCAAGTAAAAACAGTTTATTGGTGGTTTCTTTACCGGAATCTGATCTTGAGATTGGCGGGGAAGCCGGGCAGAAGATCTTGGAAATTCTCGAGCATGTTTTCGGACGAATGGAAACCATCTGGAAACCAGTTTCTTCCACCGAAGGATTTGAGGTTGTGCGCCGCAGGTTGTTCTTAAAACCCAAAGACCCAGATGCATTAGAGCAGGTCTGCAAAGCATTCAGCGAGTTATATCGTCATAACAGCCAGGATTTCCCATCAGAATGTCGTGAAGCAAGCTATTATGATAGAATGATATCCTGTTATCCCATCCACCCTGAGGTTTTCGACAGGCTTTATCACGATTGGGCAACTCTTGAACGATTTCAACGCACCCGTGGTGTTTTGCGTCTGATGGCTGCTGTTATTCATGAGTTATGGATGCAGCAAGATCATAGCATGATGATTCTGCCATCTTCGTTTACGCTTAGTTCCCCAGCCGTTCGCAGTGAGTTAACCCGGCATTTGTCTGAAGGCTGGAACGGCATTATTGAAAAGGAAGTTGACGGTCCTTCCTCCATTCCTTACATCCTGGAGCAGGAAAACACTCGTTTTTCAAAATACCTTGCAGCTCGGCGAACAGCCAGGACCATTTTACTCGGCAGCGCTCCGTCCGTACGTGAGCAAAAGGTTAGAGGCATTGAAGTGAACAGAATATTACTGGGTACAGTACAACCCGGCGAAAATCTTTCGGTCTTTAATGATGCATTAACCCACTTGCGGGAGCGCTCAACCTACCTCTATTCAAATGCTTCTAACTCTCGCTACTGGTATGATACAAGGCCGACACTAAATCGGATTGCTTCAGACAGGTCAAGCCAGTATTCGGAAGATGAAATTGAATATGAAATAGTAAAGCGACTCAAATCCAGCTGTCAAAAAGATCGATTTATGGGTATCCATGTGTGTCCTGCTAACTCGATGAACATTCCTGATGAACAGCAGGTACGCCTTGTTATCTTGTCGCCGGCATATCCGCACAAACAAAACCAGCCAGACAGCAAAGCTGAAGATTTTATTTCGAATGCCATTCATTTTCGGGGAGATTTTCCCCGTATGCACCAAAACATGCTGGCTTTCGTTGCATCAGATGGAAAATCACTGAAAGATCTTGAAAAGGTGATTCGTTCAGAGCTAGCCTGGGAATCAATTATTAAAGAAAAAACTGATCTGAATCTAGATCAAAGTCAGATCAGAGAGTCAGAAGATAATTTAGAAAAAATGAAAAATTTAACAGCTGCTTGTATAAAGGAAACATATTGTTGGCTGTTTATACCGAAGCAAGTTGGTACACAACCAATTGAATGGGATGTAGAAAGGCTTTCGAACGGATCAGAATCCATAACCAGCAGAGCTTTTAATCAGATGGTACAAAAAGATAACCTGATTACCAATTGGAATCCATTTCTGCTTAAAAGAGAAATGGATAACTATTTCTGGACAGATAAGAACCATATAGCTATCAATGAAATCTGGGATTATTTGACAAAATACTGCTATTTGCCAAGGCTTCTAAACAAAGACGTACTGATTAATACCATTAAAACTGGCCTTGAGTCCGATGAGTATTTTGCTTATGCAGACGGTTTTGATGGTAAAAAATATTTGGGTCTCCGTTTGAGTCAAGGAATAGGGCAAAGTGGTGATCGCGGGCTCCTGGTTAAAGTGGATGTTGCCAGGGCGCAACTGAAGGCCGTTGAATCTAGTGTCCCAGCCGTGGATGAAAAACCTTCTTTTGAAGTAACGGATAACGGGTCTTTTAAAGAAAAGCCATCTCTAACACGTTCAGCTTCTGTTACATCCATGAAAAAAAGGTTTCACGCCTCGATCCCCCTTGATAAAGACCGCCTTGCTGCACGTGTTGGTAAGATCAATGATGAAGTACTTCAACATCTGACGTTGTTGGATGGTGCCGATTCTGAGATAACGCTTGAAATCAATGTTCAGGTGCCCCAAGGAATCCCAGAAAACATCGTCAGAACTGTTACAGAAAATGCGCAAACATTGCGAATTGAAAACGCTACTTTTGAAGAGGAGTAAAATTTCGAGAAGATACAATAATGTAATTTTTCTCTATTATTAAAGGAGATCGACTCGAAAATAGCTATGATTGGTCTGGGTGGCTGGTCTGTGTTTATAAAAGGTGAAACAATTCATACGTCCTCTCTTCACGAAGAACCAAGCGTCTGCGGCAAAAAAGCTTGGGGCAGATGTCATAAAATAGGCAAAAAAATCAGCCAAAGGCTATCCTTTATCAGGATCCCACTGCTTATGCTGTTGTCTGTAGAAGCCTGCCGTGCTGTTACAGCAGGAAGTTCCTGCATCGGTCAATCTGTTTGCCATTGAACTTGCGCGAACTTATCAAAGACGTATCATTCTAATCCGGCGCCTCCCGCAGCCTACACAAATGAACTGGAAGCTCTATCTTTGATGCCGGAATGATTTTCCAGTGTGGTAATTTCTTGTGGCGCGAAAGGCGCAGCAGTCTATGAGTCTGGTAAATGGGCCCTTGTTCCGCATAGATACAACGGGTTCTGTCGGTGTATTTTGTGCAACCCTCACGATCAGGCTTTGCCAGGGATCATCGCTTTCTGAATCTTCTGAATTTGCTTGCCGTCTGGCTTCAGAAAGCACCCGATATCCCTATGTCATGCCAGCTATCGAACATTTGCCATCGCTTGACTGATCTCTGCTCGAAGTCTTGCATTTTATCTTTTAGTATATGTTGCGTTTCGCGACATAATTAAATAGCCATATTTTTGCTGTTTCGATTTCTCTCTTATACAGTAAGATCTACAGCTTTCGTTTTAAGCCTGAAATGTTTATTGCTTTTCGCTCTTTTGGCTTAGGCGGAACGATCTTTAAAGTAGCCAGATCTATGTCGCGTATCGCGACATTTATTTGTCTGAATGACTTGTCGCGTTTCGCGACATCGATTCTCTTTGGTTGTTGCATATCGCGACATAATAACAAAAAAGAGGGAGCATCTCTTTTAACTCAATCGAATCATAGCGAAGTGGATGATTTCGTTCTTTAATCAGACGTTCCGGATGCCACTGTACACCCAGGATGGGCTGGGCTTGATGCTCTATGGCTTCAATAACGCCGTCATCGGCCTGTGCGGTTAAACGAAATCCCTCAGCCAGATTGCGAATCGCTTGATGATGATGGGTATTCGTGTAGAAGACTTCACCGAACAGCTGATGGATGATGCTGCCTTTTTG
>JAGPFK010000158.1 GCA_018056585.1 Clostridia bacterium
CTTAAGAGCTGCTGGGAAACAACAGCCGCTTCTGATGAGGCGGATTTTTTTCGACATGTTGCAAGTATGCTCAAAAAGGAAACCGAACCGCGGGACTCTGCGCAGTACTTGATCGATCAGTTACGACGCACGATTGAATCGGTTTCTGTCGCACCAACCGTTGAAGAAATCGGGCAGGTGATTCGATGCGGCGATGGTGTCGCGACTGTGGAAGGACTCAGAAATTGCCAGAACAATGAACTCATTTCGTTTTCTGACACGGTCAGCGGCATAGCCATGAACCTCAAAGAAAACGAGGTTGGCGTTGTCATCTTGCAAGAGGACGAGTCGGTCCGCGAAGGCGGCATTTGCAAACGGACCAGGACGACGGTTCAGGTGCCGGTGGGCAAAGCCCTGTTAGGCCGTGTCGTCGATCCGCTTGGCACACCCATTGACGGAATGGGGCCCATCGTAACCGATCAAAAACGTCCCATCGAGTTTCCTGCGCCCACGATTATCGACCGTCAACCAGTCAACCGTCCCCTTCAGACAGGCATTACAGCCATTGATGCTCTGACGCCGATTGGAAGAGGGCAGAGGGAGTTGATCATTGGAGACCGGAAAACAGGTAAGACTGCCCTTGCTATTGATACGATCCTCAACCAGCGCGGCCAGAATGTCTACTGCATTTATGTGGCCATCGGGCAGAAAATGTCGACGGTGGCGTCTGTTGTGAATACTTTGCAGGAAAAAGGGGCCATGCCATACACCACAGTTGTTGTGGCCGGTGCAAGCGCAACAGCCGCCATGCAATATATTGCACCTTATTCCGGCTGTGCGATGGCCGAAGCCTTCATGTATGAGGACAAAGCCGATGTTTTGATTGTCTATGATGATCTGACCAAGCACGCTCAAGCCTACCGCGCCATTTCCCTTTTGCTCCGAAGGCCTCCGGGCCGTGAAGCCTATCCCGGTGATATTTTTTATTTACATGCCCGTTTGCTTGAACGCAGCGCGCGTCTTCATGACAAACTGGGGGGCGGCTCGATCACCGCCTTGCCGATTGTTGAAACACAGGGCGGTGACATATCGGCTTACATTCCAACCAATGCGATCTCGATCACGGATGGCCAGATTTATCTGGAGAGCGAACTGTTTTTTTCAGGTCAGCGTCCAGCCATCAATGTTGGATTGTCTGTATCCCGTGTAGGCGGCGCCGCTCAGACAAAGGCCATGAAAAAAGTAGCGGGCCCGTTGCGCATCAATCTGGCCCAATATCGCTCACTGGAAGCTTTTGCGCAATTCAGTTCTGAACTAGATGAAGAAACACGCCGTCAGCTGATGGTCGGGGAGCGCCTGATGGAAGTTCTGAAGCAACCCCAGTACGCGCCGCTGCCGGTCGAGGATCAGGTCGTCATGTTGTACCTGGCCAATAAAGGCGTATTGGTGGACCTGGACAAAGAAGACATACGTCCGTTTTTACTTGATTACCTCAGCTTGCTGCACAGCAGAGATGAAAGCTTTTTAAAAGAAATAGCCGAAGGCGGCTCGTTAAGAGATGAAGCGATGGCGGTCATCGATCAGTCTGTGGCTGAATACCTGCCCCTTTGGGTTGCGGAACACGAAGAATATGGAACAAATGTCTGAAATTAAAAAACGTATGAAGAGCGTTCATGAAATCAAGAAAATGACGCGTGCCATGCAGCTGATCAGCGCCGTTAAAATGCGGCGGGCACGAAACAAGCTTGAACAGACCATGCCTTTTTTTGCTTTATGCGCCGAATCCATCATTGAATTGCATGAAGCGGGCATCACGATTGATAACCGGTTTTTTCAGCTGCGCCAGAAGAAAAAAGGAGAGACCTGGAAAATAGGCTACTTTATCATGACCGGCGACCAGGGGCTGGCTGGCGCATATAACCTGAATGTTTTGACAACGACGGAAAACCATATCCATTTCAAGCAGATCGATAATGTAAAAAAAGGTCTGATGACGTCAGCCAAACTTTATGTTTGCGGCAACATCGGGAAAGATCGTCTGATCCATGACGGGTTTGATGTTGATCCGTCCTTTCATTATCCGATCAATGAGCCCACCTATTACCGCGCGCGGGACATTTCTGATTTTATTTATGATTTATATGAGACCGAAACCTTGGATTTGGTTTATTTTATTTATACGAAGATTGAATCTGCTGTTTCAATGAAACCGTTGGTGCTGCGTGTTCTGCCCGTCAATCCGGCTGCCCTGGAAGAAATCGTACCCCCAAAATACAGCCGGAAACGTGGCCTGATTGCCGGTGCAGATATTGAGTATGTGCCGTCGGTCGACGATGTGACCAGCTATCTGATTAATACTTATCTGAACGGCATGGTATACGGAATCCTTACAGAGGCTTTTGCCAGCGAGCAAACGGCGCGGATGCTGGCCATGGATCAGGCAACGGATAACGCGACAGACATGCTTGAGAAATTAACATTAAAAAGCAATCTGGCCAGGCAGGGACGCATCACAAACGAAATATCAGAAATTGTGAGCGGATCAGAGGTTCTTTCCGAATCAGACCAGACGACGCAGAAAGGGGATGACACAGCGTGGCATCTGGATACATAACTCAAATCATTGGGCCGGTCCTTGACGTTCGTTTCCCGCAAACGGCGATTCCAGCCCTTCATGAAGCGATAGAGATCATGACGGATCCCAAAATTGTTGCGGAAGTCATGCAGCAATGCGGTGATGGCGTCGTCCGCTGCGTTTCATTTTCCCCCACGGACGGTTTAATGCGTGGCTTGGAAGCCGTAGCCACCGGAGAGGCTGTTAAGGTACCGGTTGGTGATAAAATTGCCGGCCGGCTGTTCAATGTTCTGGGCGAACCCATTGATGATGGGGGACCGGTAGAAGCAGACGATTACTGGCCGATTCATAGAACACCGCCTGGCTTTGTCGAACAGTTTCCGGAAGAAAAAATTTTGGAGACAGGCATAAAGGTCATTGACTTACTGGTTCCTTTTTCCAGAGGCGGAAAAATCGGCCTGTTTGGCGGCGCTGGCGTTGGCAAGACTTATCTGATCCTGGAGTTGATTCGAAACATTGCCAGAGAGCATGGTGGTTATTCCATTTTTGCCGGTGTGGGTGAACGATCCCGCGAAGGAAATGACCTCTGGAACGAAATGAAGGCATCCGGTGTATTGGATAAGACAGTCCTGGTTTTCGGACAGATGAATGAAACGGCCGGTGCCCGCATGCGTGCTCCGCTGACCGCTCTGACCATGGCGGAATACTATCGGGATATTCAGAAGAAAGATGTTTTGCTTTTTGTGGATAATATTTTCCGATTTATTCAGGCCGGCTCAGAAATTTCGGCTTTAATGGGGCGCGTCCCCTCAGCGGTTGGCTACCAGCCCACCCTAGCCAATGAAGTAGGCATGCTGCAGGAGCGGATTACATCGACCAAACGGGGTTCCATCACTTCTGTGCAGGCTGTCTATGTACCGGCTGACGACCTGACAGACCCCGCTCCCGCAACCACTTTTGCTCATCTGGACGCGATTACGGTCTTATCGCGTTCGGTTGTAGAATTGGGTATTTACCCGGCCGTTGATCCATTGGAATCCTCTTCCCGTATTTTGACAGAAGAAGTGGTTGGCAGCCAACATTACCGTGTTGCCCGACGTGTGCAGGAAATGCTGCAGCGCTACAAAGAATTGCAGGATATCATCGCTATCCTTGGCATGGAGGAACTCAGTGAGGAAGATAAAAAAACGGTGAACCGCGCGCGCCGTATTCAACGGTTTTTATCTCAGCCTTTTTTTGTAGCGGAGGAATCAACCGGCTATGAAGGGCGATATGTTCCGATCGACGAAACGGTACGCGGTTTTGGCGAGATTATTACAGGCGGACTCGATCATATTCCGGAGCATTGCTTTTTCATGAAAGGAAGCCTTGATGATGTCTACAAGGCATACAAGGAAACCCGCTAGAAGGGGGACACCGCCATGGCCGACAAACCAGAGCAAAACGCCATTTATGTTGAAATTGTAACACCCTATGGCATGTTTTTTGAAGGACCGGCTGAAATGGTCGTGGTTACCTCAAAAGATGGGCAAATTGGGATTATGGCTGGACATACCCCTCTGATTGCGGCCTTGACGCCGGGCGAAATCCGTATGCTGATCAAAGGATCCTGGCGTATTTTATCGGCAACCAATGGATATGCGGAAATCGGACCAGAATTGATGATCATCGTGGTCAATGCGGCTGAGTGGCCCGAACAAATTGATCTGGGCCGGGCAGAAGCCGCCCTGGCCAGAGCTGAAAAACGTTATCACGATCCGTCTTCAAGCAGCCAGGAGAAAATACATGCGCGCCATGCCATCGAACGAGCCAAAGCGCGCATTAAAGTCAAGCAGAAGGCCAGTTCACTCAGCCTGAAAATAGAATAACTGATCAGCAAACTGGAGGAGGCATTGGTCCGGCAGCAAGTATTCCTCATGTTTTGGCAGCCTGCGCCCATCGAGATGTGTCCCGTTGCCGGATCCCAAATCACAGATAAAGAATGAGCCGGCTCGTCTCACAATCCGGGCATGCATGCGGCCGATGGATGGATCCGGCAGGCAAAGATCGACTTTTTTGGGATCTCGTCCAATCACAAATTCTTCCACCAAAATAAAAGCACGCCGGCCTTCATGTTCAGCAGGTGTGCCGGGC
>JAGPFK010000159.1 GCA_018056585.1 Clostridia bacterium
GTACCTGGCCGCATGATCATTTACGCTACGTCAATATGGCATGAACACAAGACATCCACGTCTTTTCCGAGGATACTTGTATGGACGATTTGGACCGGCTCGAAGAAACCATCCGCCTGGCTCAGCAAAAACCACACCTTGTCGCGGCAGCCAGCTGCTCGATGCGTTTTCATGTTTGTTGCCAAAAAATAAAAGAAATAATTGACAGTGGCTTGCTTGGTCCGAGAGAACGCTCATTTTCTGTTTATCACGGTGGTTCCTATTTGCCTGACTGGCATCCATATGAATCCATCCAGGATTATTACGCCGGCAGCCGCAAAACCGGTGGGGGATGTGACATGATTACTTTTGAATTTGACTGGTTGTGCTGGCTTTTGGGAGATGCCTGTCAGGTCAGCGCTCAGGCTAGAAAAAACGCGACTTATCCCGCTGATATATTTGACACATATCAGGTGCTGGCTCAGTTTGAAGGTGGTAACACCTTAACGGCCACGATCGATGTGGTTACACGCTACGCCAATCGTTCTTTTCGTTACATGACCGAAAAAGGGGCGTTATACTGGGATATCAACAGTCATGCCGTAAAACTGCATCTGGGAGATGCCGATACCTGGAAAATTTTCCCGGAAACACCGATCAGCGGTCTGCCTTCTGATTGGAGCCTGTTTGATATCTATCGGGATGAGACACGCCTGTTTATCGATGCCTGCAACAAAAAAGCGACCTTTCCAAATTCATTTGATAACAATTTGCGTTTATGCCGCCTTGTTCAGGCATGTGAAAAAAGCAGTGCAGAAGGGGTTGTCGTGAACCTGAAAGACAAATAAACACCTCAGATCTCAATGCCGAACACCTGCTTGACCAGCATCCCAATCAAAAAGGAAAAAGCGGACACGCTCAAGCTGATCGCTGCCATTTCAATAAACCGTCCTTTAAAGGGTGTTTCCTGAACAACCGAAACATAGAAATTGAAAAGGAAAATAATCAGCAAAGCAACGAGAAGGCATACAATCAGACTGATAAAAGGATTAGACAGCAAAAGATAAGGGAGGATCAACAAAATCACAGTAAAAACATAAGCGACACCGGTATAGACAGCTGCTTTAAAGGGCTCTTTTGTTTGGTTCACTTCATGTTTCGTGGATAAATATTCGCTGGCTGACATGGAAAAAGAGGCACTGATGCCGGTAATCAGGGCCGTGAGAGCGATCAAACGAGTATTTTGGAACGCAAAGGTAAAGCCTGCCAAAGCGCCGGTTAATTCAACCAGGGCATCATTCAGGCCAAGCACGATGGAACCGATAAATTTCAGTTTTTCTTCATCAATCATGTCAATCAGCAAAGCTTCATGATTTGATTCGTCTTTAACCAGCTCCTCCAATTGTGGATAATGCGCCGACAGACGTTTATAGGTCTTGATCGCTTTGTCTTCGTCACGTTCCAACATTTTCATGCCAAAGGTAAGGCCGAGTACCCGACATATGAAGATAAAAACAGATACATAGAATCGGTTGGGCTTGACTTCTGTTTGTGTCAGATTTTTCAGAATATGATAATGCTTCCATTCTTCCTGACTCATTTTCCGTAGAATTTTAGCATTATTCTCATCCTTAACGGTTCGGCTCAACGTTTCATAAATTGTATACGCCGTTATTTCATTTTTCTGCTCCACCAATAATTCACGGATATCCTGTGTCATGCGATCGCTCCCTCTGCATCAGGTACTTTTTGTTATTGTATCAGATTCTTTGGGGAGATGTCAGCGAAAACTTTCACGAAGCACGATTTCCGTCGGAAGGATCAACCTTTGCGGATATTGCCGATATCGCATAATACTCAGCAGTAATTCAACTGCTGTGCTGCCAAGAGAGAAACTGGGGCGCCGTACCGTTGAAAGAGAAGGCGTCACAAAAGAAGACATTGCAATATCATCAAAGCCGATAACCCCTATATCATCCGGAACACGAAGACCATGTTCAATAATTGCACGAATGGCGCCTTGTGCCATCTCATCATTTGCAGCGAATAAAGCTTCGGGAAGAACATCGAGCTTGAGTAGGTCCGTCATGCATTGATAACCGGAATCCATGGTAAACCAACCGAAACGATACCTCTCGGCAGGCAGATCCAATTGATATTGCTTAACGCCATTTAAAAATCCTCGCGTCCGATCCTCAACATCATGGAAAGATCGAGAATCAGGATTTGGACCAATAAAGGCAATACGTTTCATACCTCTTTCGGAAAATAATCTTGCGATATCATGTCCACTGGTTGCATTATCCATCAAAACACAGCCGATATTCGCATCTTCTATATCACGATCAAGTGCGACAACAGGAAATAGATTCTTTGCTAGATCCAGTAAAAAATCATCTTCTAAATCAGGTGACATAACGATACAAGCGTCAAACAAGCGAGATGAGAGCAAATTGGATAAAATTCGGTCTTTACGACTGTGACTATTACAAACCACAGTTTCATAACCATGCTCCTCCGCCTTTCTGACAACACCCGAAACAATTTCAGAATGCACAGGACCTGACATATCATAAGCAAAGAATCCTATGATGCCACTTTGTTGTTTTTTAAGGCTCCGGGCAATAGCCGACGGTCTGTAATTAAGCTCTTCTACCGCTTTCAGTACAACCTGTTTTGTTGATTCGCTGACATACCCTTTATTATTAATAGCATTGGATGCGGTTGATACAGAAACACCGGCTCGTTCTGCAACATCTCGGATTGTAACATGTTTTTTATTAGCGGTCATCAAGGCTTCCTCCGTCACCTATCATTTTCATACTACCGAATATATATCGGTCGTATCATTTCTGCAAAGTGGCTGTGAGGAAATGTGATTTGATATAGGTCCCCATTCTGTTTCACCACACAGCCTGAAGGTATTGTGAGCTTACCCTTTGTCCTCAAAAGAACTGTTTCATTTCCGTTTTTATTATAAACAGCCAAACGATGAGGAGTCATCTCATATAATTCGCCTGTGGCATAGATCAAATCATAACCATGGGCTATCGAGTCGCTGGTTGTATCATAAACAGACAATCCCATGGGCAGTATCAAACCGGATTTTCCGGCAATTCTTATTTCTGAGCCATCCATTAAAGCTTTATTTTGATACAGAAATTTAACTGATTTATTCTTATCATCCAGATTTATAACATGCAAGAATGCACCCCCATGCTTAAGCTTTGTTAATGTTGAAAAAATCCCATGATCCGGATCATCATCTATAAGAGAAGGAACAACGCCTAACTTTTTTATCAATTCTGTGTAAAGGTCGGTGTCGGCGATTGTTTCGACCGTAAGACAGATCAAACGGCCTTTGCTTGTTTTGAGATCAAACCCACAACATTCCTTATCCGGATAGAGGCAAAGAAGAGGAACAGCTGCATCAGGCAGACCGTAAGTTTGAGCCCAACTTGTATGAAATTCAGCCAAGGATATTGGCAAACCTGCATTTTGAACCGTCAAGTACTTTTCAGGGCATTCTGTCAAATACTTAATATTACGAATGCCAAACAAATCAACTAACTTTGTGCATGAAAAACCATCCAGATCCATGGTGGGTAATTCACCGATCAGAAGTACATGCCCTCCTAACAAAAGATACTGAGCTAATTCTTCCTGCATCTCTCTCCTCATATACCTGGCAGATGGCATGATCAGCACATTGTTTGATTCGGGATCTGGCCATTTAAATTTCAAATCAATCGCACGCATACGATATCCAGAAAATAAAACTGCTTTTACAGTTGCATCCCAGAAACGCCCCCCCCTGATCTTTTCCAATACAGATACAAATTCCCTGGCATCGATACTTTTGGGATAAAAACATTCTGTTCTGTAATAATCGCTGACAAAACCAAACAATAATGGATCCGTCATTTCACTGGCATCGGCTAAAGCGCTTGCATGAACACCGATCGTTCTAAGGCAGCGGGCTAATCTGGCATATGTCCGGTTTTGTTTTCCCTCCGGATTTATAGGGGCAGCTGTTCCATGTCGTTCACCTGTAAAAGCAATTCTATCATCGCCATCACCAAGCGGTTCTTCAAATCGATAATTATAACCGCCTGCAAATAAGTACAGATTAATCAGCCTATTGCCCTGTGCAACAGAAAGACGCAACTTCAGGTCTGTTGCCGAGTCATCATAACCACCTAATGTTTGAGCATAATCTCCATCTCCGGCCTCAAATTCAACAGATGAAATTGGGGCATCATCTGGCGCCGAAGACTTGAGCAGTGCATTGGCCAGATAAAGATCATGAATATTGTTTCTGCTGAGATTACCCAAATATAAATCCGAACCGGCAAGATTGTCGGCTGATTGATAGCACTGCTGAAGCTGGCTTATTCCGATTGGAAAAGAAAGCGCTCTGCTATTTGCCGTGCCATGAATATTTATCACAAAAGGAATATCATGAATACCATTAGATTTTGCAATTTTTTTCAGATAATTCAGGTAGATCACATATCTATATCTTAGAAAGCTAGCCAGATCGTTCCAAACGCAAATTGCACAGGTTGCGTCCGGACTAAGCAAACTTGTTTTTTCTTTTCTTATTTTATCCAGAAAACTCCCATACCGCAACTTCAATTGCGATTCAGTATATTGTTCTGATATAAAAACGAGAAATTCATCTATCGTCAA
>JAGPFK010000160.1 GCA_018056585.1 Clostridia bacterium
TGTTTCAGAACCAACGACAAGGCTGGTGATCCCTGGCAAATCCCTTACAAAGGATAAAGCCAGCTGGGCAACTGAAAGTTTTTCCTGATCTGCTAATTTCCGGAGTGCTTGTAAATATGGTTTGGCAGCAGACAGGGCTTCTGGCAATTCATCAGGATTCATAAAAAACAGACCCTGCAGAAAAACACTGCGAGCAAAAACAATGATTCCTGCTTCTCCCAAGCGCTGCAGATGTCCAGATTGAATTAAGCGTTGATCAAATATATTTATGGGTATTTGTACCGCCTGAAAAAGATCATATTGCAGCATCTGATCCAAGTCCTTACCGTGATAAACGGAGACACCTGCCATACCAATCAAATTCTCACAGATCAGTCGATCCAAAATCTGAACCAGGCGTTCTTGATGGCGATGCAGATCATCCGCCTGATGGAGCAGGTAAATCGGGATTTTATCGACGCCAAGTCGAAGCAGGGATTGCTCAAGTTGGCTTCGCACTGCTTTCTCCAATTGATCGCTTGTATCGTCGATATTGGCATCAAGCTTAAATTTTGTCACAACCACACGATCATCATTCGGATTTTGTTTAAAGTAGCGACCCAGCACAATTTCAGACTCGCCATATTGTGAGGCCGTATCAAAACAGTTCACGCCCATTTCTTCAGCTTTTTGAAGGAGAGCAAAACTTTGCCTTTCATCAGGCTTTCCGGTTTTATTCGCAATACCATATTTTAAGCCAAGCTGGACTGTTCCCAATGTCATCCGGGATAGACTCAAATTCCTTATCTGGATTCTTTCCATCAGTGACGCCTCCTCACTTCAAACGACTGTGAAAAGCTTCAACCAAATGGCAGAAATATTGACCTAAGCCCACCACATCCGCCCCGATGCTGATAAAGCGATAACCCATTTTGATCAGCTCGGTCATATTATCTGGACTGCCGACTGTACCAGCAAATTTCCCATGACGGGCAGCTGCCTCGGCCACCCTCTCTCTTGCCCGAAGCAGATCCGGATGATCAAAAACACCAGGATGTCCAATGGAATGGCTAAAATCCCCTGGACCGAAAAACAGAATATCAATTCCTGGCAATGCCGCAATTTCATCCAATTCCGCCAGTGGTTCCGGATCCTCAATTTGTACGATAACAAAACGGTTTTCATTAGCCTGCTTCAGGTAATCCTGAAAATCCACCATACAAAAACCGCCGTCTGCGTTGCCACCATCCACTGGACGACGTCCAATTGGGTAAAAACGAGTCTGACGAACGACCTGTTTTGCATCTTCCAAGCTCATAATGTGTGGAACCATAATACCGGTTGCATCCATTTCAAGCGGCCAGATGAATGAACTGTAACTCCCACGCGGAACGCGAACCAGAATATCCATGTTGTAAGCCTTAGCAGCCAGGATTTGTTTTTCGATCTGGCTCAGATCATTAGGCACATGCTCCATATCGGTCCAGACACAGTCAAACCCGGCAAGGCCTGCAATTTCAACAGGCCTGGAATCAGATAAATTCAGTTTGACAACGCAGGCGACCTTGCCATCTCGTAATAGATTCAAGACTTTACTTTGCTTCATTTGCATGCTGTGAAACCTCCTTAAACACATTGGGCTCAAATGAACGATTAAAACTAAGCTGGATATCGGCCATAGGTGTCAACAATCTCAGCCATCAGTTTGATCCGTTGGATGTCAGTTCCGGGCGGAACCTGGTCTCCGGCTGATTGGACAAGTCTGCTGGACTGATGCCTCAGGTCCAGCCAGCGACGAACATGATCAATAAAAACGGGCTCCGGTGTTTCAGGCAGCCACATCCCAGGTGACACACCGCCCATTAGAATGAGGTCCGGACCAGCTTGTGCGCGGATTTCTTCAGGTGTCAGATCCCCATTCGGCTTGGGTGTGCAGGCATCAGCTACATCAATGCCTGATTCGGCAAGTTGGCCAATCAAGCCGTTCATGCGGCCATCAATATGAGCAGATACAGTTTTACCAGCGGCGTGCAAACAGTCGGCAATATTTTTATAGTGAGCCAGACTAAATCTGCGAAACAAAGGAGGGGACTGAATGTCACTTGAAAGGTTATCTGTGAAAATCACATGCGGTGCAGGTGAACGGCTGTATAGACGAACGAGCTCCATATGATTTTCATTATAAGCGGTGATGTACTGCTCAATCAGTTCCGGTTCATCTGAAATAGCATAGATGGTAGGCATCACGCCCATATAATATGAGATCAAAGAGCCAAGGCCTGTATACCCCATACTTGGAAAACCAAGACCAATATCACCGGCCAATTCCTCTAAATGCTGCCAGCGTTCATAACGGGGAATGAATGTTCTTCGTTCTATGGCATACTGCAGAATTTTTAGATCTTGAGGTGTTTCAACAAGGTGCTTTGTGATATCCCATGAAAAACTCTTCTGATTCCAACACCGAAGCATCGTTATCGAGCCAAGGGGTGTATGGAAACGCTCAATGGCCTCATTTTTTTCCAGCACCCTTTCCCGCTCAACACCGCCTTCATATTGTTCATCATGGAGGCTGCCCACTTCGACGTACCATCCAGCCTTGACCTCGCGATGCAAAGCCAGCATTTCCGGTGTCGCATTGGTGATGGTAAAAAGATTCCACGGCTTCCCCAATTTTGCACGGTACCAGTGACCCAAATCGGCAAACCAAGGAACACGGTCCGGTGTCCCTCCATTAAGAACACAAATCAATCGCTCGCGTTCTGTCATAATGATCTCCTATACAGTTTATTCTTGAGAGATATAGCGCCGACTTATGCAAGTGGCCTGATCTACTTTTGAGAAATCTTTTTCTGTATGAATTCCGTACTTTTCAAGAATTCTGGAGTACAGAACATCACAATGACCGCAATAATCCCAGTAGGGTTCCATGTGTTTCAGTTCAAGCAACATACCTTTTGAAGGACAATGCCGCATATTGATGACAAGTTCCTGCTTTTCATCATCATAAATCATAATAAAATCGGCTGCTTCTTCTGTTAGAGTTTTACTCCAGTAATCTAAGCAACCTTCTATCCCTTTTTCAGCGACCAGCGGTTCAAGACGATCTGCGACATAAGTATCTGAAATATATTCCCAGTAACGAACAACTGCGGCATGATCAGCCTTCGACTCAATATACTTGAAGAGCTCGCTGTATAGCGGAATAAATTCTGTACAAGATACCATCTTAATCACCACCCTTCAAAATGCACGCTTGAAAAAGCGATAGTTTGCAGCGCCGGTTTCTTCACAATAGGATATCAGTTCAAATCCAAGATCACATTGATCTGCAATTGTTTCATTCACTGTTCGAGTCAGTTCAACATACCATTTTGAAGGGCGATACCCAATCTGATTAAAATAAGATATTGCCGGGCATCGATCAACAGAAACAGACAGTTGGTCTTGTGTCAGTGTGCTGTGAACAACCTCCGGCATTTCTTCGATCAGATAAATATTTTCAATTTGTTCTTTTAAAGCGGTTAAGCCTCGATTCTTTACGTCTTCAACAAGTGGTTTATAGTATGCACATGCAAAGGTCCGAAGATATTCTTTCACACCATTATCACCAAAATTTTCACCCACATAACGCAGGCCATTATCTGCACTCACGTGGAAATCTCTATGAAGATATTTATTATCGGACGAGCGCCTTTCCATTACTTTTTTTGCCATCTTTTCCACCTCGTAAAATGTCTAAAAAACAATTATTTTATCAATAAGCTATAGCGTTCGCTTCATAGCATTCGCTTCTATGTTAAGAATAAATAAAGGGATGAATAAAATCACGAACTGTACTCATTTCTTTCTCATCAATCATAAAACCAAGTTGAGCTGTATATGTATCGCAAAGTCCCATACTTTTGAGAGCAGCCTTCAGGCTCTGTGAAAAGGCAGACATGCTGTTACCTGGCCTCTGAATAAGGGTGTAAAGTCTCATGAGTGAGTAAACATCTTTTTGTAAATTCATCACCGTATCGACATCCTGTCTTGAACCTGCTTCCTGAAGTCGCAGGAAAAGATTCGGGGCAACAGCACAGAGTGCGTTCATCTGACAGCCACCCATGAGTGCGCTGATTCCTGCAAGAGCGTCACCGCCCGCAAACACAGAAAAATGATCATTCTTTCTAAAAATTTCAAGTAGATTCATCAGGCGAACCGCATCGTTATGTGTATCTTTTATGCCAATGATGTTTGGGTGATCGCTCAGCCTCACCACACAATCAATGCTTAATTTATTATTCAGGCGTATCATATGATTATAAATCATAAGCGGTATTGGGAGTGCTTCAGCGATACTATAAAAGAATAAAACCAATTCGTCATCGTTATAGGTGTAAAAACGAGGCGGCATCGCGACAGCCACATCTGCACCCAGTTCAGCTGCTTTTAATCCATTACAAATTGCCTCTTCCATATTATCAGCGCTGATTCCTGATAAGATCCAAAATGGTTTCTTAGAGTGCATCGGATTATCTGCTATAAATTTTGTCGCAGCCAGAAGCGCTTGCTCTCTCTGTGGTTGTGTCATAGCAAAATACTCGCCTGAAGATGAATTGATAAAGACGCCGTCTAAATTATGGGCTTGGTAATAAGTAATCAATCTGCCAATGGCATATTCATCTACTTTTTTATCTGCGGTAA
>JAGPFK010000161.1 GCA_018056585.1 Clostridia bacterium
CTTTTTACGCAGAAAGGCGTGATCATTCGCGGGGCAGAGGCGGTCAACAAGTCATATCCAGCATTTTTTGATGAAGTGATTCGATTAGGAGGTGATGTGCGTGAGCTCGACCTGGGGACAGCATTTAATCATCAGCTTATTTGGTGAGTCTCATGGACCTGCTGTCGGTGTTGTGATCGACGGGTTACCACCCGGCTTTATTCTTGATGAATCGGAGATTGCCCGTCAAATGAGCCGGCGGGCACCGGGCCGGACCCCCTGGTCAACCCAGCGAATGGAATCGGATGAGATCAGAATTCTATCCGGTCTATACCGCCAGCGAACCAGTGGTGCTCCTTTATGCGCGCTGATTGAAAATAAAGATGTTCGATCTGAAGATTACGACGAATTGAAAATAAAGCCGCGCCCGGGCCACGCTGACCTGACGGCACAGTTCCGGTACCACGGTTTTCAGGACCCGCGGGGCAGCGGACATTTTTCGGGGCGCCTGACAGCTCCCCTGGTTTTTGCCGGCGCCGTCTGTCGTCAGATCATAAAGCCGAAAGGCATTCGCATCGGGGCGCATATTGCTGAGATTGCCGGCATTCGGGATGAGGCGTTTGACCCCCTGTGCGAAGATATGCAAAAGTTGTGTAGACCGGGCGAAAGAGATTTCCCTGTTTTGAATGAAGCGGCCGGTCAGGACATGATTTCAGAAATCCTCAAAGCCGCACAAGCTGGTGATTCGGTTGGCGGCGTTGTTGAAGCCATGATTTGCGGTTTGCCTGCCGGACTCGGTAACCCGATGTTTGGCGGTATTGAATCGAGGCTTTCATCTCTTCTGTTTGGCGTTCCCGGGATAAAAGGGGTTGCGTTTGGCGCCGGTTTTGAGGCGGCGCGCATGACCGGTTCTGAGCACAATGATGTGCCTTTTTTTAAGGACGGCGTCATCTCTTACCGGACGAACCATAGCGGCGGTATTATTGGCGGCATCAGCAACGGAATGCCGATTGTCTTTCAGACCGTGGTCCGCCCGCCTGCATCCATCGCAAAACCTCAACAGACCGTTAATCTGAAAAACGGTTGTGAAGAAACGCTTGTGGTTAAAGGCCGGCATGATCCTTGCATAGTGCCCCGTGTTGTGCCGGTCATAGAAGCTGCCGCCGCTGTTTTTACACTTGACTTGCTGCTGGATGAAGGGGTGCCGGCCTATGCCTGATGAAATGAAAAGCAAGCTGCTTTTGCTGAACGGTCCAAACCTGAACATGTTGGGCCGGCGGGATCCGCATCACTACGGAACGTTTACACTGAAAACAGCTGAAAATCTGGTTTGTGAAACGGCTGCTCCATTTGGATTTTCAGTCGATTGCTTTCAGACAAATCATGAGGGCCAAATGATTGAAAAAATACATGAGGCTCTGGATCTATACGACGGGATTCTGATTAACGCGGGCGCATGGACCCACACCAGTTATGCTCTGCGGGATGCCCTTGAACTCACTGGCCTGCCAATCCTTGAAATTCATATTTCCGATATCAATCAAAGAGAGCCGTTCCGACGTATATCGGTGATCCGGGATGTTTGTATCGGGCAGGTGGCCGGGCTTGGTTTGGAGAGTTATCGCGTCGCGACAGAGCAGTTGTGCCATTATCTTGAAAAAAGGAGGGATCAGGCATGAGTCATGATCAGCCAGCATCGGCGCGTCAACAGTCGGAGTCATTGGACGAAATCCGTCGGTCCATGGATGTGATCGATCAGGAAATGATCCGTCTGTTTTGCGATCGGTTAAATTTGTCTTTAAAAATAGCAACGCTGAAAAAAAATGAAGGCTTGGCTGTCTATGTGCCCGATCGGGAACAGGAAAAAATAAAATACGCTCTCAAACAAGTCCCCGCTTCTTTGAAGCGCAAAGCGGAAAGTTTTCTGCGTACGCTGATGCGATTATCGCGCAGCATTCAATATGAATCTCAATGTAATGAGGATGTGGATTTTGAAGCGGGACGCCTGCTCACCGAAACGGAGCCGGCCTTTCCAAACGTCCGCCGGATTGTCACGCAGGGGGCGGCCGGTTCTTGGTCTGAAAAAGCAGGGCGGGTTCTTTTTCCGGATGCCGACGCGCAGCAGACTGCAACTTTTTCACAAGCCTGTGACCTGGTCCGGGACGGTTCAGTTGATGTGGCTGTGCTTCCTCTGGAAAACAGCACGGCTGGAACGGTCGATGATGTCTATACCCTTCTTTTGAAGAATCAGCTTTACATCTGGCGTTCTCTGTCATTGCCGATCAGGCATCACCTCCTAGTCCGTCCGGGTACCTCAATTGATCAAATCCGAACGGTCGTGTCCCATCCGCAGGCTTTGGCGCAGTGCTCCGATTTTATTAAAAAAATGGGATGGTCTGTTCGGGAAGCGCAAAATACAGCGTTTGCGGCTAAGGAAGTGGCTGAGACAGGCGACGCTGGCCTTTCTGCCATTGGGTCGCCAGAAGCGGCCGAGGCTTATCATCTTTTTGTGCTTTCAGATGAAATAAACAACACAAAAGGCAACCGAACCCGTTTTATTGCTGTGGGCAGACAATTTCTTGTGACGCCGGATGCGGAAAGGATCAGCCTTATTTTAAAGCTGCCGCATACGGTTGGCTCTCTGTCATCAGCCTTGTCTGTTTTCAGCGACAGTGGATTTAACTTAAGCAAAATTCAATCAAAACCGGACCTGGAGAATCCGTGGACTTACCTTTTTTATATTGATCTTGAATGCACCCGTGAAGATTTATCACGCGCCTTAGCCGTTCTATGTCAATTGTCTTATGAATTGCCCTATTTACGCCTTCTGGGCTGGTACGGCGAAATAGATCTGTGCTGAGGCGTTTCGGAAAAGAGCTGTCCTGAAAAGAACGTGGCTGCCGGACAGATGCTTATTTTTATTGATGTAATGTGTTTTTGAGCCCGTTTTGAGAACCTTTTTAATCTTGCATGATTTTGTTTTTTACAAAAAGTTTACATATTGCTTCCGACATGATTATGATCTTTAAAATGATTCTTGATTTTATCTTGCTTTAAGCTCAAACTGTAAAGTTGCAGAGAAGTTACGTTGAATGATGTTTTTGCTGAACTTGGCAAGAACCGGGTCTCTTGTTATAATAACCGAACGGGTAAAACAGACTGTTTCATGGGTGAAGTGACATGCCGGCAGATCATGGTCTGTGAGAGAAGAGGAGGTAATTTGTGGCAGATTTTTTGACTCAGATCCGTCAGACAGAACAAGAAGCGGCACGCCTGGTTGAGGAAGCTGGCTTAAAAGCGAGGCAAATCATCAAAGACGCCATGAATGAAGCCGAGGCTCGACTCAATATAGCCCGGGCCGAAGCCGGTCGGGAGCAACAAGAGTTGATCCGTCGTGCTGAACAGGAGGCACAATCAATCAGAGAGTCTGCCATTCGACAGTCCAAAGATGAGATCGATCAGCTGACGCTGCAGTCAGAAGGGAAAATAGATCAAGCGGCCCGCTTGATTGCAGAAAGGGTTGTGAGAAGCTGTGCCGATCGTTAAGATGGACAAAGTCACCGTCATCGGGTTCCACGAACAAAAAGATGATATTGTGGATGCGTTAATGAGGCTTGGAGCCGTTGAGCTGATAGAGGAATCAGATCAGGGGCCTGCTTTATCTGATTTTACGTCTTCTGCTCCATCAGAACCGGAATCGTCCGGGCAGGCTGACTCCCTTTCACAACAAAATGAGAACAGCCGGATCGACGAAGATCTTCTGTTCCGAATTGCTAGGGCCATCGAAGTGACAAGCCGATTACAGCCGGTTAAGAAAAAAATGTTTTCAGGTCGTCGGACTGTTGATGTGGCTGAATTATTTCAAATAGCCGATCGGGAAAAGGAACTCCTTGATGTTGTGAGCCGGCTGGAACAAAATGAAACGCGGCTGGTTGAATGTCGAATGCAAAGAGGAAATTTGCTTGCCAAGCGCGAGCTTCTTCTTCCGTGGATTTCACTGGATCTTGATTTATCTGATCCGAAAACAGAATACACTCAAATTTTTCTTGGATCTTATCTCTCGCCAGGGGAAGTCCGTCAAGCAGAAAATCAACTACGAGAGAATATTTGGGAAAGCCATCTTGAGATGATATCAGAAGATGAAAACGGCGTACTCTGCGCTGTCGTGACACTGCAAACAAAAGCAGACAGTGTTCGCGGCCTGTTGCGTCAAACCGGATTTAATTTCTTGCCAGATCTGGATACAGCAGGTACGGCTGCGGATCAGATCAGGCAAATCGACCGGGCGCTTGGAGAGATTTTACATGAGATAGAAGAAAAAGAGGCGGAAAACGAGGAGCTCGCTCAATTCGGCGCCGATCTTGAATTGCTTCATGATTTCCTCTTGATACGGCATGACCGTTTAAAAGCAGCGGCTTTATTACCCTCTGGACGCTATACTTTCTGGCTTCAGGGCTGGGTCCCGGAACATCTTGTCCGCTCTGTCGAGAAAGGGCTGACCAGCCGATTCTTGGTTGCTGTGAGTCACGAACCGGCGGGGCCGGACGAAGCGTATCCCATTTTACTGCGCAACAACCGCCTGGTGAAACCCTATGAGGTTATTGTGGAGATGTTCAGTCCGCCGTCAACAAAAGAAAAAGATCCAACGCCTTTGATGGCACCTTTTTTCTTTTTCTTTT
>JAGPFK010000162.1 GCA_018056585.1 Clostridia bacterium
CTTTTCCGATTGTTCGGACGCGGAGCAGGCTGTCGGGAGGAAGCCGCCTTTCTTTTTGGTTGTTTTTTGTTCTTCTGTTGTTGCACGTCACGGTCCCGGATTGGCCGGATGAAAGGTCTTAAAGAAAGCCTCTATGGAAGAAAACACACGGGCTGAAGAAGCCTGATCGCTTTCTTCTGAGTCGGCCCAGGTTGCAAAAACAACGCGGTCCATATCGGGGATATGGACTGTAACCACCTGTGAACGGGCCGGATCCTGCAGGCCAAGGCGGCTTTCAGCCTGCTTCCGGATTTCGTCCAGGTTGGTCTTCTGGGCCAGTGATTCTCTGATCTGGCTGCTTTCTTTAAGGTACTGGTTGATTTGTTTTTCCATGGCGACTGTTTCAAAATTCATCTCAAGAATTTGCGCTTGTCGATAAACGATCAGGCCGAAGATGCCGGCAACAAATAAGACCAGACTGACCATGCCGGCCAACATGCGGAATCGGCGCTGCCTGAGTTCCCGACGAACAGCGCGCGCGTGAAGCCTGAAAATTTCATCCTGATTTGGCGTGGCGGAAACAGGAATATACCGCTTCTTAACAGAGGTGGGCTTCTTCGGCTGCCCAATCGTTTCTCTTTTCTTTTTTAAGGCGAGATTGCCATCCGTGTAAGGCATGATCAGCCACCCTTTCCTGTTTCACGACCCTATTCGCTCAAAGCAACGCAGCGAGGCGCTGCGTGCACGCGGATTGGCTAATTGTTCTTCTTTGCTCGCGCGGATCGGCCGCTTGGTCAGGACACGGCCCTGTGGTTTTCGCCCACAGGTGCAGACCGGGAAATCGCGCGGGCAGATGCAAGGGTTCTCTAAGGTACGAAAGGTTTGTTTAACCAGTCGATCTTCAAGCGAATGAAACGTGATCACGCATAAGCGTCCGCCATCGGTCAGTCGAGTGGGCGCGATCTCTAAAAACCTGGATAAAGCAGACAATTCATCGTTGACAGCAATGCGCAAGGCCTGAAAGGTTCTTCGAGCCGGATGTTGCGCCTCTCGCCTGGAGGCTGGCGGCATGGCTTCAATCACGGTTTCGGCTAAATCAGCGGTGGTCCGGAACGGCTGCTTTTCGCGTCGGGCGACAATCGCCTGGCTGATCCGTTTTGCATACCGTTCTTCGCCATATTCACTGAGGATTTCCGCCAACGCGTCCTGAGACCAGGTGTTGACGATTTTTTCTGCTGTCAGGGAAGCTTGCTGATCCATACGCATATCAAGGGGCCCGTCCGTTTTGTAACCGAAGCCACGATCCGGCTGATCTAATTGCCAGGAGGAGACACCTAAATCGGCCAGAATGCCATCGACTGCCGTAAGGTCTAAAGCATCCAGGATACTGTCTAATTCTGAAAAATTCCCCGGAATCAAGCGACAACGGGACAAAAGTCCTAAGCGATCCAGGCGCAGACGGGCAGCTTCTAGTGCATCCGAATCCCGGTCGATCCCAATCAGCCGACCATCGGGGCCCAGCCGTGCAGCCATTTCCGCAGCGTGGCCGCCTCCGCCGACCGTGCAATCGACATAGCAACCATCCGGCTTGATGGCAAGAAAGGACAGAACTTCAGAAAGCAAAACCGGCTGATGCACATAATCAGAGTCCTTTGACATCGAATCGCGTCAGGTCCACTCCGGAAAGTGATCCCTGCTCCTCCTTCTGTTTCTCATAAAAGCTCTTCGAGCAAATTTCAAGTTTGTCAAACATATCAATAAAGCAAATTTCATCGCCTCGTTTGACGTGAATGTGTGACCAGAGCTCGTCACTGATCGAAATGCGTCCCTGACTGTCCAGTTCGCAAATCATAGCTTCTCCGATGATCAATCTCTTCAATCGGCGTACAGCCGGATCCGTTCCGGACAATTGATTGATCTGTTCCCTGATCTTCTGGAACTGCTCCGGTGTATAGGCCGAAAGATAGCCATCGTCCAGACTGAGCGTCACAATCAATGTGGCGCCAATCGTTCCACGCAGGCGAGCCGGAACAAAAACACGGCCTTTGGCATCAATGGTATGGGTGTATCTGGCCATGATGCTCCTTTCAGCAGATGTGGACTCATCCACCCTCATCCATAAAAAGTAACGATTCTGCTACAAATCACCACTTGAATATCATTTTACACGCATTTCGCATCGTTTGCAATTGCTGGTTTCTGAGTCATGAAAATGTAACCAAAATGTAATAAAGCCCGGCTGTTCTTTTGGAACAACCGGGCTTTATTAAACGTTTCTAAAAAAAGCTTTATTTCAGAACAAGATTCCGCTCAATCGAGATGCTGAGCATCACACCCAGGGCAAAATAATTAACGATCATGGCCGTCCCACCGAGGCTGACGAACGGCAGCGGAATGCCGGTAATGGGCAGCAATCCAACGCACATGCCCAAATTTTCAATAAAATGAAAAGCCATGCCTGCCGTCAGCCCAACCATCATCAAAGCGGAAGAAGGACGACGTTCATGAACCTTGGACGCGACATAAAGTGCCCGGGCCAGAAAAAAGAACACCAGGATCAGCAGGGTTGTCGTTCCGATGAAACCCATGTGCTCAGACACAGCCGTGTAAATAAAATCGCTTTCCTTAACCGGAACATGAATCGGCGCCGCTCCCCCATTTCCGGAAAGGCCTCCAGAAGCGATCGCTTGCCGGGCTTGCATCAGATTATAAGAAGCGGCCGGATCATGACCGGGATAGAGAAAAGTTAAAATGCGGTTTTTTTGATAGTCATCAAAATAGTAAAACCAAGCCAGCGGGACCAGGGTCATCAGCCCTGCAAGGCCAAGTAAAACATAACGCCAGCGGATACCCCAGGCAAAAACCATACAGGCAAAAATGAAAACGATCACCATCGCTGTGCCAAAATCAGGCTGTTTCATAATCAAAATCAAGGGAATACCAAAGAGGAAAAACTGGATCAGCCATCCTTCCCAATAGCGCTTTTTTTTGTCCATCCACTCAAACACAATGGCAGAGGACATGGAAAGACCGATTTTCGCCGGCTCAGACGGCTGAAAGGATCCGATCAGAGGTAAATTCAGCCAGCTGTCCGCTCCCCAATCTGCTTCCATGGTAAAGTTGTCGATGCGGACATAGATTAACAAAAGGATACTGACACCATATACACACCAGGCGATCAGGCGCAAAGTCGGCACCTCGACGGCACTTAAGATTAAAGCAATCAAAATGCCAACCATCACCGCCCCGGCCTGCCGATAAAGATTCATGGGGTAGGCATCGCCAAAACCATCGGCCAGAACTTTGCTTAAGACAGAAAGGCCGATCATGGAGATGATGAGAACCGGGATCAGCAGCCAGTAGTCCAAAACACGGAAATAGGTTTCTTTTTTCAGTTGTTCAAAACCAGTTTCTGCCATCGCTATTGCGGGCCCTCTTTTTCAGAAGGCGGCTCTGATCCTTCGTCAATCACAACAAAATCAGACGTTTCGGGCACTTTATCATCCATCGGCGCGCCGGTTTGATCTTGCTGTTCAGCAGAACCTTCAAGCGTTCCTTCGGCACCGGCCAGGGCTTCCATCAGTTGCAGATTTTGCTGGCGGCGATGAAGGATCATTAAAAGAACGAGGGAGCCCGTAAACAACACGGCTGATAACAACTGGGACACACGGATCGATGTGCCTTTGATCATGAGCGGATCGGTGCGGATGCCCTCGACAAAAAAGCGAACAAAGCCATAAAGCAGGAAATACCAGAGTGTGGTCTCAAAAGGAAATTTGCTTCGCTTTCGCACACGTAACAGCCAGGCGAAGATCAGCATGTTTGCAACAAATTCATATAAAAAGGTCGGATGGACCGGTTGAGTCGGATCAAGACCCGGAATATTCTTGACAGAGCGCAGATAAGCTTCTGTTTGGTTGGAGTACATGCCCCACGGCAACGTCGTGTTGCAGCCAAATGCTTCCTGGTTGAAAAAATTTCCCCACCGCCCGATCGCCTGCCCCAGAGGAACATAGACGGCAAGAAAATCCATCAAAGTCGATAATTTGATTTTTTTAACACGCGTAATGATCAAAACAGCCAGAACGCCACCGATTACGCCGCCGTAAAATGCAAGACCGCCTTCCCTCGTATTAAAGATACGACGAAGATCGGAGGAAAAATAGTCCCACTCAAAAACAACGTAGTAGAGCCGAGCCATCACAATCATAAGGGGAATGATCAAAATAAAGGTATCAAGAATATCTTCCGATTTTAATCCGAAACGCGGAGCGTCCCGAACGGCCAGAAAAAGACAGACGATCAGCGCCGCGGCAATCAGGAGCCCGTACCAATAAACAGGCCAGCCAAAGATCTCAAAAGCGACGCGGCTGACCGGCAAATCATAGATGCCAAGTCCAGGAAAATCAACCCAAAAATCAGGTTGCATGGTTCATCCACCTCCTAGGGACGATCATTGCTGTCGTGTAGTATTTTTCATCATGAAGGCATTCCATCATCTGGATAGCCTGTTCTTCATCCATCTTACCATAGATGTCCGCATAATCGAAGAGATCCAAACCCACCAGATTGCAACGGGCCTGAGCCAGCCCCGCCCTTCCGACTGAATCGAACAGGCTCAAGGCATGACCCGCCTGAGCTTTCTTCTGAGCTTCGAACACAGCTTTATCCAGACC
>JAGPFK010000163.1 GCA_018056585.1 Clostridia bacterium
GTCTCATCCACAACGGGGGATCGTGTCCGCGCCTCCCTGCTGGATCTGCTGGATAAAAACAAGATCATGGATCTGGATGTGAATGAGCTTACCAAGGTCGAGTTCATCAGAGCCAAAGACCAACTGCACCTCAAGGCAGACGTCAAGTTGGTGGGCGAGGCCGGCAGCGGTTCTGAGTATCTTGACTTTACGATTACAGAACCGGTCCGGCGCACGGGCAGTTCCGACGGGCTGACCAAGCTGGTCAATGAAGCCGCATCTGCTTCGGTTGTTTCGTTCGTCGAGTTGAATCCAAAAGATTTATCTGTTTATGGTTTAGAAGAGCCGGCCTATACGTTTATTCTGACCACACCGAAAAAAACGGTTCAGCTGTCTATCGGGGCGGCCGCCGACGGCTCGAATTATTATGCCATGACCGATCAGATGCCCGCGGTTTTTACCGTGGCAAGCAGTGCGTTCACCTCCATTGATATGAAAGTCACCGAGATGATGGATCGCTTTGTCTGTCTTGAAAGCATATGGGAGGTCAGCAAAATTGAAGCCAATATTTTGGGTACCCAATTTGTCGCGGAAATTGAGATGACAAAAGATCAAAGGGCCGATGACGAAGGGGTTGTCTTTAAACTCGACGGCGAAAATGCCCGCATCTTCAATGAATCTCAAAAGAGCCTTTTCAGCTTGTTTTACCAACGTATCATCGGCATTCTGATTGAAGGCCTCGATCCGGATGCGCAGCCGGTCAACACCAAAGATGCCCAGCTTATCTTCCATATCAAGGCAGATGAAGAAAATCAGGTGCCGGCCTATACGAAGGTTGTTGAATTTGCAAAACGAGATGATTATACTTATTATGTATTTATAGACGGCGTTTACGGCGGTTATTATGTCGATGGTGAAAAAGCATTCACCTCGACCCGACCCGACAACGAAGGCGTCCTAACCGCATACAAGATGATGCGGTACGCGATGGAGCACGCCGTAGATGGTGTTTTTAATACACAGGAAGGGTATGTTTTGGACTAACATCAATGGCTGACCACCATCCAAAACAGAAAGCAAAACAAAGCAAAGCCAGCCTGATTGTTCTGATCACGCTGGCTTTACTGCTTATGATCGGAACCGGCATTCTGATTATTCGCCTGCCCGAGGATGAAGCGTTCCAGCTGCCTGAGGAAAGCGGTGGCAATGGTTCAGAATCCCTGGCCGGCTTTACCTGCGATGCGTCTGAAGCCCCTTTTCTTTATCCTTACAAAGACAAAGTGATTCGCCTGGCGGCGGATCGGATTTCATGCCTGGATCTGTCTGGCCATGAGCGATATTCTGTGGATATTGAAATGGAAGCGCCCTTTGTGGAGAAAAACGGCTCATGGCTGATGGTGGCGGACCAGAAAGGCCCGGATTATGTGATGCTTTCTGAATCCGGCGAGGTTTATCGCGGCAGCCTGGACGGGCCGATCGTTGGGCTGGCTGTTCATTCGGACGGAACAGCGGCTTTGATTCAGGATCAAAAGGACAGGACCGGCATTGTGTCCGTCCTCGAGGCCCAGACAGGCCGTCTCCTTTTTGATTGTTATTTTCCGGAATCCGGTTATGTTCTATCGGTTGCGTTCAGTCCGGATAACAGTGGATTTGATGTCAATTTATTAAACACAGACGGACCCGAGCCTTATCCAATCATCAAGCGATTTGCCCTGACAGGGGAACAGTTGGGCCAGCGATTGCCGGATCTGTTTGATCTTTATCCCCAAATTTTGTATGATCCGGAGGGCAACCTGGTGCTGGCGGGATCCTCTGGCCTTGCCGCTCTGACCTATGATCAGGACACATTATTGTGGCATCACTCTTATGCCTGCGTTCATGGCGTTTCGTCCAATGAGCTGGGGACCTGGGTACTGGCTCAAAAAGGGCAGCATGAACCGGTCAGCCTTTTTCTGGTGGATCATAAAGGAAATGAAAAACACATCATGGACATTGGTGACCGTGTGATCGGCCCTGCTCTTTGCAGCCGTTATCTCGCGGTTTCAACCGGGTCCCGCGTTTTGATCATTGATGGATCTAGCGGTACACTGATTCGCGAGGAATCTTTTCCAGCCGATATCATCAGACTGGATTTTCAGGGAGAAGACAACCTGATTATTGTGACGGCAAATGCTGTGCGTCGTTTGCCCGTTCAAGAATCCTGACAACAGATCAAAGAAAGGTAAAGGAATCGGTCATGCAACAAAAACTCATGGTACCCTATCGAAGCAGGCAGGAGGTCCCGGAAAAATACCGATGGAAACTGGAAGATATTTTTCCTTCTGATGAAGCATGGGAAAAGGCATTTCTTTCCATTCCGGCATTGTTCGAAACTGTTTCCAGGTACAAGGGCCATCTGGCCGAGGGTCCTGATGTTTTGGCGAAAGCGCTGGATGAGGCTGATCGGCTCGATCTGGAACTGATGGAATTGTTTGCCTACGCCCGCATGCGCCTGGATGAGGATAACAGCAGCAGCTTTTATCAGGACATGGCAGACCGGATCACAAGCCTTTATTATCAGGCGGCTGCGGTCACCGCTTTTTTGCCTTCGGAAATCATCTCCATTCCTGAAGAAACATTGCATTTTTGGCTCAAAACCTATGAGGGACTGGCCGTACATCGACATCGGCTGGATCATCTGCTGCGTTCACGGCCCCATATCCTGCCTGAGCCGGAAGAAGCCTTACTCTCACGCTTCGGACCTGTTGTGGAGGGCATTGAACAAACATACACCCTTTTGGATCATGTTGAGATCAAACTGGGTTCCATCAAAGATGAGAAAGGCGAAGATATCGAGCTGACACAAGCCCTGTTCGGCCGCTTGCGCGAACATCCGGACCGTCAGGTCCGCGCAGCGGCTTTCGCGCGCATGCATGAAGCCTATGCGGAATTAGGGAAGACGATATCCAGCCTCTATGCCACCCGAGTCAAAGCGGACATTCTGTTTGCCACCGCGCGCAGGCACAAGGACAGCTTGAGCGCCGCTCTTTTTTCAGACAACTTGCCTGTCAGCCTGTACAGCGGGTTGATTGAAGCCGTTCATGAGGGACAGGCTACACTCAACCGTTATTTAAAGCTCAAGCAGCAATGCTTGGGTCTGGATGCCCTTCATATCTACGATGCCTATGTGCCTGTGGTGCCAATGCCGGAGCGCAACTATTCTTTCGAAAAGGCCTGCGACATCATCCGCCGCGGCCTCAAGCCGCTCGGCCCTGTTTATCTTGAGGCTCTGGAACAGCACCTGACCGGCCGATATATCGATGTGTTTGAAACACCTTCAAAGACAAGCGGTGCTTATTCCTGGGGCTCTTACAAGACGCACCCCTATATTCTGCTTAATTTCACGGGGACACTCTCCGACTTGTTTACTCTGGCCCATGAGCTGGGACACAGTCTGCACACCTGGTTCTCCAACAGGCTGCCTTATGTGCAGGCCCATTATCCGATTTTTTTAGCAGAAATTGCTTCCACGGTTAATGAAATCCTTCTCATGCATTCCCTGCTTGGGTCATGTGATGTCAAAACAAAAGAGGGCCGAATGGAAAAAGCCTATTTAATCAATCATTATCTTGAGGAATTTCGTCTGACCGTGTTTCGACAGACCCTGTTTTCTGAATTTGAATGGCTTTCGCATCAGAAAGTGGAGCAGGGCGAATCGCTGACAGCCGAGACGATCTGCGCTCTTTACCTGGATTTGCTTCGGCGTTATTTTGGTCCTGATGTCGTCATTGATGATTACATGAAATGGGAGTGGGCCCGCATCCCTCATTTTTACAATGCTTATTATGTTTTCCAATATGCAACCGGCTTTTCTGCTGCGGTTGTTCTGAGCCGGAAGATTTTAAAAGAGGGCGAGCCGGCTGTTCAACGATATTTGGAATTTCTTGGTTCTGGCGGTTCAGATTACCCGTTGAATTTGCTCCAAAAAGCCGGTGTCGATCTGTCGGGGCCGGAACCTGTCCGTGAAGCGTTAAGGGAGTTTTCAGAGCGTCTTTCTGAGCTTTGGGAGCTGCTTTCGGAGGTACGGGATGGAAACGGAACTTAAACTCAACGCAGAGAGGCTGAAAGATCCTTTGGCTGTTTTATCCGATCCCTATCTGGCTCACTTGATTTTACCGGATCCCATCAAAACAACAGAGATGGACAGTCGATACTACGACACGGCAGAGAAAACACTGAAAAGCCTTGGCTGCTCCCTTCGTTTGCGCCGGGAAAATCAAAAGATCCTGCTAACCATTAAATCCACCCAAAAAGCAGACCAAGGGCTGCATCAGCGCCTGGAATGGTCGGTTGAGATGCCGGATGAAGCGGGAGCAAAACTTTTCACAAGCAAAGGACTGGATTTACAAGGGTTCATCCGTTCAGCAGGCCGTGAAGGGGACCGGGATGAGAGACTGTATGAAATCGTGCGCCGGCTCAAGGGCAAACCGCTTTTGGAATTGTGTCAGGTAACCTTTACCCGGATCGCCTGTGATGTGGCTTATGGCGATACACGGATGGAATTGGCATTGGATCAGGGCATCCTGAAGGCAGGCGGCCGGATGGCTCCATTTTGTGAGTTTGAGCTGGAACTAAAAGAAGGCGACGTCCGTGATTTAATGGCACTGGGGCAAGAGATGGCGCATCGGTATGATC
>JAGPFK010000164.1 GCA_018056585.1 Clostridia bacterium
TAGATTGCGTTTTTTTCGTGATATGGTAAGATAAACCTATAATTCATCTGGCAGAAATAAGCAGCTTCTTTGTTGATGCTCACATAACTGTTCCCATTTTTGCGTGGTGTTTTGAAATATTTAAAAGGGAGGAAAAGTGGATCCAGTGTCTTTCGAAGATCATAACAGACGCGATTTGATTAACGAAAAAGAGTATATTCTGCGTACACTTTTTGATGTGGCGCAGGTTGGTTTTGTCTTGATTGACCAAAGTCACAAAGTCATCGATGCAAATCCGTGTTTTGCCAATATGCTGGGCTATCCCATGGATGAAGTCATGCAGTTACATACATGGGATTGGGAAGCGATCATGCCATCAGAACAGATCAAAGAAGACTTTGCTGATCTTTCATCCGTTTATAGAAAATTTGAAACGATCCACCGTCGCAAGGATGGCACCACATTTCCAGTCGAGGTGAATGCCGCGGGTACAAAAATCAATGGAGAAAATGTCATTTTGTGTGTTTGTATTGACATCAGCCTCCGAAAAAAGGCTGAGCAAGAGATTCTTTACATGAGTACCCATGATCCTTTGACCGGCCTTTACAACCGGGCTGCATATGATGTCTATGTTAAAGAACTAGAGGCAAACCCTGTTTTCCCAATAACGATTTTTTCCTGCGATATGAATGGATTAAAGGAAATCAATGACACCTACGGCCATGTTGTCGGTGATGACGTCATCAAGAGATGTGCCCGTATGATGTCCTCCGCCGTCGGCGAGGAGGGCTTTGCAGCCAGACTGGGAGGCGATGAATTTGTCATCGTCAGCCAGGGAATGAACCGGGCAGGAGCCCGGAAAATGCGGAGAAAAATCCTGGAAATGATTTCCGCGGCCAATCAATGGCAAAAGCCACCTGTTTTTCTCGCAGTGGGTTTTGCTGTTTGTGCAGGCGAGCCTTTTGTCAGCGAACAGTTTTTTCGTCTGGCCGATAAGGATATGTACCGAATGAAACAGCTGTCTAAAGTCATTTCGAAGGATAAAATCTGCTGAATGCTTTTTGATGATTTCGTTTTCTGATTGAAAAACAAGCCGGTTCCCTTGGCATTGCCAACCTGCTTATTCATTTTTAATGTTCTTTATTTAAAAGGCACATCCTTTTCCCTTTGAGCATTTGCACAAATATAGTGCCTTCTCTTTGTTTGTTCCGCTGCTTCGTGATATAATAAACCTGAATTCGGATCAGTAAAGGATCGCATGTATGACGTTTTATGAAAAAAAGGACAATAGAATACAGTCTGATAAAAGTGAAAATAAAGTCGGGTCATCCTTTTTCGCCCTGGATTTATTTTGGCTTTTGATTAAAGGATTGCTGATCATTCTGATCTCATATATCTGTTTTTATTTGATTGAATCTTTTACTCATAATCCTTTTGAGATGGCATTTGGCATGCAGCTCTTTAACGCTGCTTTTTTCTTTCTTTATTATTTATTTTGGTTTGGCATAACCGGGCACGGCAACACAGCAGCCATCCTGTCTTCTTTGACCGCTATTCTAATCGGTTACGCCAATTATTCCATCATTCTTTTCCGAGACAGCCCCATTTTGCCATGGGACTTGCTGTCAATACGGACAGCGATTTCCGTCAGTGGGAACTATAATTTTAAAATGCCGGAAAATATCTGGGTCCCCCTGCTTTTAACCATTTTTGTCTTTGCAATCACGTCGATTACTAAACTGCGACTAAAGAAAAAGAAATCTCGCGCTTTACTGGCAACAATTTCTCTGATTTTTCTTCTTGTCTATGGCGGTTTGCTCCAAAATCCCGCTTTTACCGAGTCTATGCATTTCAACGAGACGCTCTTCACACCGGGCTATCTGTATAAGCAAAATGGCTTTATTCCTAGTTTCTTAATGAATCTGCGTTATTTACGTATTGAGAAACCAGCTTCTTACTCGCCCGACCAGGTGGTCGAATTGGCGGATCATATTGAAAGCGCGAACGAAGGAGGCGAGCCGGGTTCATCCGTTGATCCAGCTAAATTAGGGCAAAAACCCAATCTGCTGGTTATTATGAACGAAACATTTTCCGATCCGTCCATTCTGTCGGAACTTAAAACCAATGAAGACTACATGCCGTATTTCCGATCCCTGACAAAAAACACCATCCGAGGGGACCTTTATGTTTCAGTCATTGGCGGCAATACAGCAACAACTGAATTTGAGTTTCTCACAGGTGACTCCATGGCTTTTCTGCCCAATGGCAGTGTTGCCTACCAGCAGTATATTCATGATGACCATCCCGCTTTACCCTCTATCCTAAAAGAGTTGGGGTATCAGACAATAGCCATGCACCCCTATCCGGGCGCTGGTTGGGATCGGGATGAAGTATATGACTGTTTTGGATTCGAGAAAACCCTTTTTATCAATGATTTTAAGCATCGGGAATACATTCGCGCCTATATCAGCGATCGATCGGTCTATCAGGAGATGATCGATGCATATGAACAAAAAAGCGATAAGCAGCCTCTTTTCTGTTTTGCTGTAACGATGCAGAACCACGGCGGCTACGGTGTTCAATATGAAAACTTTACACCCACTATCAAGGTGCTGAATGAAGGACATAATTTTACCCTAACTGAAACCTTTTTATCTTTGATTAAGGAGAGTGACAAGGCTTTAAAAGAGCTCATTGATTATTTTAAACAAGCCGATGAACCTACTCTGATCTTGTTTTTCGGAGATCACCAGCCGCATGATCAATCTGTTGCCGGCCTTCTTTCGGAAAACAGTTATGGCTTTGATGAAACGGAAATGCTTTGGAATCGCTATCGCGTTCCCTTTATCATCTGGGCCAATTACGACATTGATGAACAAAAAGATGTCATCACCAGCGCCAACTTTCTTTCCGCCCTACTCCTTGAAACAGCAGGTCTTCCTCTCACGGACTACCAACTTTTTCTAAAAGAAGTGTCACAGGAAATGCCTGTTATGACTGCAAATTTTTTCATGGATACATCCGGAAACCACTTTACGTACGCTGAAGCAAATGAAGATCAGGCAGCTCTCCTGAAAACCTATGAAATTTTACAATATAATCATTTGTTTGACAAAGAAAACCGCCTTCAATCTCTGTTTGAGTTTAAGCCGGGGTTCAACGCCCAGTAAATCAGACTAACCGCGATAATCTTTATATTTACGCAAAGCGTCCAGAACAGCCGCGATGTTTTCCAGAGGAACATCATAGTTAAATTCCGCGTTCAGGCCAAGGCCGCCTTCTGGAAGATAAAGGGCTTCTACACATTCGGCAACGTGGCTTTCTAGTTCCGAAGGTGTGGCAAATGGAAACAACTGCCGATCCAGATCAAGGCAGATTGGGATTTTGCCACGGCAGACGCGGACCAGATTTTCGAGCCCGTTTGCCCGATATTGTGGGTTGATCATGTTGACGCCGCATTCGACCAAGTCCTGCATGATCTCAATTATGCATCCGTCTGAGTGCATGTAAACATATCGCCCGCTTTCCCTGACCTTCTCGTATATACGCTGATAACAGGGTTTTAGATATCGCCGCCATTTTTCAGGACCGATTGCCAGCCCCCGCTGCATACCTAAATCATCACCGAAGAAAGCGATCGGGCCCATTTTAGGCAATGCTATGCTCAACTGAATCAGATTGTAAGTTAGAACTTTTTCAATCAGAATATTCAGTTCTTCCGGTTCTTCCGCAAAATCAAGCATTGCCTCTTCAAAACCCCGAAGATCTAACAGCCTCAAATACATAAATCCATGAGGCAGACGTCCGTCCCTGTTTTCAGGGATCTTTAGTTTTCGTATATCCTCTCTCGTTTTGACCGGATGTTCAACAACAATGCTGTCCATTCCCTCGTGTATATTGCGCCAAACGCAGCCCCATTCATCAACAAAATTGCCATATCGATAAGAATCTGGAATTGGAATCTCACCGGGTTCGGGCACCTCTTCTATCAAATCGGGATACTCTTTAAGCAGCCTGCGTAATTCATCGCCATAATGCAGCCAGGCAGCCGGCAAAATTCCAATTATCAAGGGTATTTGCTCTGGGTAATCGTAAGTCATTGCTTTAATTAAGTTGGCTGTCTGATCTATTTTCCCCATATGAACACCTCACTTGTTTGATTTGCTCTTATCATATATACTTTTTTAAAATCAGGCAATCATAATCATGCTTCATTTTTAATCTTTCATAAATTGGAGAATGGAAAAAACATCGATTGAAAAGAACAGGCAAATTTTGGGTCGGAACGGTTACGCACATCTTTTACATGCAGATCGTACCTGTTTAAGACTGCTTAAAGAAAGTTTTTTCTTTCTCTGCATTTTTAAAGCAGATTAACCGGACAGCTGATCAACAAAGTGCATGGCATTGGGGTTGAGCATAAGCTCTTATTTTATCTTTCGCCTTTTTGCAATATATGAATTTGATACCAAGTCTATAACGTTACCGCATGAAGACATTGATTTTAGTGGCGATTGCTTGTTCGATTGGCCGTCTGACTGTAAAATATAAGCACATGCTTTAGATTAAAAAAGAATGGAGCTCTGACTATGGATATGTTTACGGACCAAATAAAGAGAAAAATTGAAAAGGGTGAAACATCTATTGGAATTGAATTGGGCTCAACA
>JAGPFK010000165.1 GCA_018056585.1 Clostridia bacterium
TGATGGCATCCGTTTATGTAAAGCCAAGCGTTATCGCTATCAGAATAACAATATGGATGATCTGAAGCGACAGCTTGAGGCAGCAAAAGAGAACGGAGCACGGCTCATGATGATCGCGACAGATGGTGTCTTTTCCATGGATGGGATATTGGCCAATCTTCCTGTAATCTGTGATCTGGCGGATGAATACGATGCCCTCGTTATGGTCGATGACAGTCATGCCGTTGGGGTTATTGGACCTGAAGGAAAGGGGACGCCCGAATATTTTGGTGTGTCTGATCGCGTTGACATCATAACCGGCACATTTGGTAAAGCACTTGGGGGAGCCAGTGGTGGTTACACGAGCGCGAAGCAAGCAGTTGTTGATGTTTTACGTCAAAGGAGTCGGCCTTATCTGTTTTCCAATACCTTGGCGCCAGCGATTGTCGCCGCGACATTAGAAGTAATGAACATTTTAAAAACAGACACACAGTTACGGCAGCGTTTGCATGACAATACAAAATTCTTCCGTGAGCGCATCACAGAGAGTGGTTTTGATGTCATTCCCGGCGACCACCCTATTGTTCCGATTATGATCTATGATGAAAAAGAAACGCTGCGCCTTGCGGATGAACTGTTTCGAAAAGGCATCTATGTGACGGGCTTTACCTATCCGGTTGTTCCACTTGGCAAAGCGCGTATCCGGGTTCAGGTGTCTGCAGCCCATACAAAAGAGCAGTTGGCATATGCCGCTGATTGTTTTAAGGCGCTGCGTCAAGCCTGAAAAATAATGTGCTTGATGATCAAGAGAGGAGGTTCAAACCTCCTCTCTTCGCTTTTTCAGATTTTTCCGTCTCTTTCGCCCATATACCGAACCAGATCAACAACACGATGACTGTATCCCCATTCGTTGTCATACCAGGAAATAATCTTGAAAAATCTTTTCTCGTCCTTCAGATTATTCTGAAGTGTCGCGAGGCTGTCATAGATTGAAGACCGATCGTCATGAACGAAATCGGTTGAGACCAGTTCTTCTTCTGTGTAGCCGAGATACCCCTTCAGATAAGTTTCAGATGCTTCTTTCAGTTTTGCATCGATTTCTTTAATTGAGGTATCACGTGCAGCCGTAAAGGTCAGATCAACGACCGATACGGTGGGAGTCGGGATGCGGAAAGACATGCCGGTCATCCGCCCCTTAACCTGCGGTAAAACTTCGCCGACTGCCTTGGCGGCACCCGTTGTGGATGGAATGATGTTGATCGCGGCGGCGCGGCCACCCCGCCAATCCTTTTTAGATGGGCCATCAACTGTTTTTTGTGTGGCCGTATAGGAATGGATGGTTGTCATGAGCCCCTTATCAACGCCAATTCCTTCTTTTAGCAAAACATAAACCAATGGAGCCAGGCAGTTTGTGGTACAGGAGGCATTCGAAACGATCTGGTGCTTTTCCGGATCATATTCATTCTCATTCACACCCATCACGATGGTCTTTACATTCCCTTTTCCGGGCGCTGTAATAATAACCTTTTTAGCACCGGCCGCCAAATGTCCAGCTGCTTTTTCACTGTCGGTAAACAGGCCGGTTGACTCGATGACATACTCGACCCCCAACTCAGCCCAAGGAAGCTCAGAAGGATTTTTGGTTGCCATCAGACATCTGACCTTGTTCCCATCAACAACTAATGTGTCATTCTCAGCAGCATCCGGGCTGCTTTTCTCTGCTGTCACAGGATGGTTAAACTTGCCTTGCGTTGAGTCATATTTCAATTGATAGGCAAAATAATCAGCATCTGTAGAAATGTCAACAACGGCGACAACGTCGATTTCCTTTCCAAGTAATCCTTGATCGCAAATAGCCCTAAAGACCAAACGGCCAATCCGACCAAAACCATTGATACCAACTTTAATAGCCATGTAAATTCCTCCTGGTTTCCGCCCTGTTATGGGCTCTTCATTACTTAATCAGTATAATTTTAGCGGAAAACCTTCAAAATTACAACGCAAATATGAAATTAATCCGTAAAAATATGATGCCATCTGAGTCCCTTATTCAGATGATATGCCCAAAAGAAAGGGTTCGTTGCGTTTGACTTTTAACAAGCAAGATGGTATATTTTTTCTGCCTGTCAGACATTTATTGAGGAGAGATGGCCGAGAGGTCGAAGGCGCACGATTGGAAATCGTGTGACGGTTCATAGCCGTCCGGAGGTTCGAATCCTCTTCTCTCCGCCAAAGGATCCTGTAAATCGATCGATTTGCAGGATCTTTTTTCTGATTTCTCAAGGATCTGATCAGGGAACAAGTATCAGTTTTTTTCGTCTAACAGGCAGAAACAACAGAAGAGATTACCTACCTGCCGGATTGGAGGGAATCAGATGAAAAAAAATATTTTCTCAATCATTATCCTTTTTGTCATCTCTGCTTTTTTGTTTGCATCCTGTACGATACCAGACGGTTTGACATCGCCTTCCGTCCATTTGCCCAAAGGCACATCGGAAGGAACAAACGGACTGAGTCATGCGGCCGACTACGAAAGCCTTTATGCACTGATTGAAAAAACAAGAGGTCACTCATCCGTAAACACACGGCTATATTATATGGAAAAAGAGGCGACTGCCACACAGGACAGCTTGGCTTCAGAAGCCGGGAGCGGCGCGCGTCAAGACGATTATTCTAAAACCAATATTCAGGTTGCAGGCGTCGACGAAGCCGATATCATTAAAACAGACGGCCGGTATCTTTATCTGATAGCCAACAATCGGCTCTATGTGATCGATACACAGGGCGACCAGGGCCTGACAATCATGTCGGTTACCAAAATCAATCCGAAAAAAGAAACAGATGAAAATATTGTGACGGAAACCCCGCTGGAATTGTATTTGGATGAAGAAAACAAACGCTTGGTCCTGATTGTGGGCGGCAACATATTTAAAAAATATGAACCATCACCTCAGTCAGAAGAAACCAGTGAGTCGTCTGTGGGTTCTTCCGCAGGGAAGGAAACGACAGGCAACGCGGCCGATCAATATCTATATCCTTATCCATGGGCCGCGGCGCGTGCGTATACAACAACAAGGGTTTATCGTATGGATCAACCTGAAGAGCCGGTTCTCGCCGATCAGTTTACGCAGGATGGTTCTTATCTGACTTCACGCCTGATAGGGAAGACCCTTTATGTTGTGACACAACGCTATGAATATCGGCTGTATGCCGAGACCATCCAGGACTATAAGCCGGAAGAGATTTTACCGTCGACCTGCGAAGCCCCGGGCGATGATGAATGGCGGGCTCTGCCGGTGGACAGCATATCTGTCTTGCCCGAAGGCGATATCGGCAACCAGACGCTTTTGGCTGCGATTGATATAGAAAATCCGTCACAAGAACCGGATGTGCTGGCTTTGCTTGGGACATCCGGAATGGTCTACGCATCACAACAATATCTGTACATAGCCGCCTGGTGCTGTACCTGGACCGGTAAAGAACAAAATGTTCCAAACTATTCAACCGATCTGTATCGTTTTAAATTGTCCGGTGAGAAAGTCGAGGAAGCCGGCAAAGGCTCGGTTCCGGGAACGATCATCAATCAGTTCAGCATGGACGAGAAAGATGGTTATTTCCGTGTGGCCACCACAACGGGCGATACCTGGAGCGGATCGGAAAACACAGCTCAGAATCATCTTTACATCTTAGACGGCAGCCTCAACATCGCAGGCCAGCTGACCGGTCTCGCGCCGGGAGAAACAATCAAGTCGGTCCGCTTTATAGATGACAAAGCGTATGTTGTCACCTTTCGAACAGTGGATCCTCTTTTTGTCATCGACTTGTCCAATCCGAAATCACCTCAGTTGCTGGGTCAGCTCAAAATCCCGGGGTACAGCACTTATCTGCATCCATATGACGAGAATCTGTTATTGGGCTTTGGGTTCGATGTATTGGAGAAAGGCGAGCAGGCCTATCCGCTGGGTGTTAAGGTTTCTCTTTTCGATATCAGTGACTTTTCAGATCCGAAGGAAGTCTCGTCTCTTGTGTTTGGCGGAGCAGGCTCTTATTCTGAAATACAGTACAATCACAAAGCCCTGTTGTTTTCAAAAGAAAAGAACCTTATTGCTTTCCCTGTCATGCTGACACCAATCGAAAAAGAGCCATTAAGCTATTTGGAGCCAAACTTTCAAGGGCTTTTGGCCCTTGGTGTTGGGCCGGACAATCAGCTGTATCTGAAAGGATCCATCACCCATTTTGACAAATTGTCCGATCCGTCTGGTCCTTCGGCTGGACTTACTGAAAAAGAAATGCAGGACTTTTATAGCTATGACACAATTTATCGAGCCGTTTATATTGGAGAAACCCTCTACACTTTTTCAAACAGGGAAGTCCGGGCAACTGATCTGTCTAATTTCAAAGTTATAGGCAAGGTCGGGCTTCCCGGCTTTGATGAGATCATCCAGGTTGATCTGCCGGTCACTTATCGGATCGATTGAATTCATTTGTCGGCTGATAATCGGGGAATCTCTCAAGGAATGCGTCGTTGGCCTTTAGTAGCTGCTGAACATATGCTTCGTACGTCGGAGAGAGTTTTCTCATGGCGGGGATGAAGATGTCATAATAGCCGCTGGTTTCACAAAATGATCTCATGATCTTCATCAACTCATG
>JAGPFK010000166.1 GCA_018056585.1 Clostridia bacterium
GAAGAAGGGCTCTTCCCAGTGATGCGGCATGAGACGCGCAACGCGAAAATCGGTCATCCCTTCGTCGGCTCCACAAAAACCAGGATGATCGGCTGTACGATCCTGTCCGCAACCTCTCGGACACAGATAGCAACCTTTTGGCCGGGATTGATGATCTAACTCAGAGCTTTTCATAAAAGGTTTTGTAGGCATTCCTTGTGTGATAGACATCGATCTTACTGGTTACTTCAAAAGGAGCATGCATTGAAAGAACCGGCACGCCGCAATCAATAACCTCCATTCCCAGATTGGCCAGATAAGCCGCGACCGTTCCACCGCCACCCGCATCCACCTTGCCCAATTCCCCGGTTTGCCATGGCACGCAAGAGGCGTCGAAAGTTTGAATCACCCGGCTGAAGAACTCCGCATTCGCGTCGTTGCTGCCACTCTTGCCACGAGCCCCGACATACTTGAGCAGGCAGATGCCATGTCCAAGATAACTGCTGTTTTTACTGTCGTAAACTGAAGAATAGGTTGGGTCAAAAGCCGCGCTGACGTCGGCTGACAGCATTTGGCTGCGGGTCAGCGCACACGAAAAATCGATCGGGTTGTATTGTCCCTCAATCCTTTTTGCGAACAATTCCTGCAACACATACTCATAGGCACGCGATTTTGCCCCCGTATTTCCTTCACTGCCGATCTCTTCTTTATCAAACAAAAGACAGACTGATGTTTTCTCCAAGGCCTCAAGGGCGGCCAGGGCTGATAACGCCGTAAAAGCACAGACCCGGTCATCCTGACCATAAGCACCGATCAGGCTCCTGTCCAAACCGACATCACGGGCCTTTTCGGCTGGAACAATCTCAATTTCTGCACGGATGAAATCTTTTTCTTTTAACTGAGCGCGATCCATCAGCATTTGAAGAAACCCCAGTTTAAACCGGCCGGACAGCTCGGCATCCTCATATGGGATCGATCCGGCTAAAACATTCAACTCTTCTCCGCGAATCAGATCAGACGCTTTCCGGCTCATCTGCTCCGAACCCAAATGAGGCAAAAGGTCCGTGATGGAAAGAACCGGATCATCAGGATCTTCTCCGATCGAAACGGTCAAGGAAGAACCATCTGAGCGGAAAAATATACCATGCATGGAAAGCGGAATGGCAGTCCACTGATACTTTTTGATGCCGCCATAGTAGTGGGTTTTAAAAAAGACCAGTTCACTATCTTCATAAATGGGCATCGGTTTCAAATCAAGCCTCGGTGAATCGATATGAGCACCAACCAGGTTAAAACCCTCCTGGGGCGGCTTTTCCCCAATGACAGCCGCAACCAGCCCTTTATTTCGAATAACCCGGTAGACCCGATCACCCGGCACCCATGTTTCCTTTTTATCCAATGGAAGAAAACCATGTTCTTCCAGCATCTTGACTGAAGCCAAAACAAATTCACGTTCCGTTTTCCCGACATTCAAAAAATGCTTATATTCCTCTGAATAGGCCATTACTTTCTCTTTTTCATCGTCTCCGGCCTTATCCCAAAGATTAGGAGACTCAAAGAACAGTTTTTTCTTTAATTCCTTAGCCTTTTCTGACTCCTTTTCTGGTTCATCGCATTTTATGCTTTTCTTTTCGTTGTCTTTCATGTTTACCTCCACGATGCTGTTTTGAATCAACCGGCATGCCGGTTGAATGCATCTTCTTCCCTGTATTATAATAGATTCTGGCAGCATAACACAAAGTTTTTAAAACAAGGGAGCAAAAGATGCTGATTGATCACCACACCCATACAAAAGCCTTCTCCTTTGACGGCATTCAATCGCCAGATGAGTTGCTTTACGCGGCAAAAGCACGCGGCTTGGATGGTGTTTGCTTATCCGAGCATTATGATAAAGACGTTGCTTACATCAACGAAAAAGAAGCGATTTTTGACCTTGATGCCTATCATCGATCGATGCCTGTTTTGACTGAGCAGGCACGGTTTCTTCATCTGCACTTACTCTATGGTATTGAACTGGGCTATCTGCCTCATCTCAACCCTTATTTTGCCCGTATCGTGTTGCGATACCCTTTTGATGCCGTTATTTTGTCTCTTCATTTGCTTGACGGCGAGGACCCTTATTCCGACCGACAAATTTATAAACGAGGACGCGATTTGATTTATGGCCGCTATTTAGAACAGCTGACTGAAATGATGACCGCTTGTCCTGATTTTGATATTTTAGGGCACTTTGATTACATTACCCGTTACGCCGACTGGCCGAATCAAAAAATCCTTTGGCGCGAACAACCGGATCGTTTTGACGCGTTGTTTCGAAAGCTGATTTCAATGGGAAAAACACTGGAGCTCAATACCTCAACCATGCATACGTTGCGTTTAGCCGGCTATGATGAAGCCGATTCCTGGCCAGACACGGATATCTTTTACCGCTATCTGGAACTGGGCGGTGAATTAGTCTGTTTAAGCAGTGACGCTCACGCGGCTCAAGACGTGGGCTTACTCCTTGATGAAGCGCGTCAATGGCTTAAGAATATTGGCTTTCGGTACCTGACGCACTACTCAGAACGTCAGCCGGTAATGACATTGATCTAAGTCTCAGGTTGAATCACGCCGCCAGCCAAAATAACCCGTTCATCATAAAAGACGCAGGATTGACCCGGGGTCGGTGCCGGTACCCCGTGATCAAAGACAACCGTCAGAGAACCATCAGCCTCCGGATAAACACGGCAGGAAGCAGGTTTGGCAGAACTGCGTATTTTAGCCTGACAAAGGGAACCTTCCGGGAAAGCCTCAAGGCCTGAATAGGCGACATCGTCCACCCGAATCTGCTGCCGCAGCAAGGCTTCATAGGGGCCAACCGTCAGGATGTTTCGTTTTATGTCTCTTGAAATCACAAAAAGACGCTCTTGTGTCTTGACCTCAAATCCTCTCCGTTGTCCGATCGTGTAGGAAAGCAGCCCCTTATGACGCCCGATCTCCCTGCCCTGCAGGTCAACAATGGGACCGGGTTCAAGAAGATGTTTTGAATGGACGAGGCCGCGTCTTTCAATTTCGCTTTTGATCAAATCAAGGTATTGTGTGGGAATAAAACAAATGTCCTGGCTGTCTGGTTTTTCTGACAGAAAACGGCCATCTTTTCCGGTCAGGCCGGCCTCGCCGGCCAGCTGACGCACCGTTTTCTTTTGGAGTCCGGCCAATGGGAAGATCAGCTTTGAAAGCACGTCCTGCTTCAGCCGGTAAAGAAAATAGGTCTGATCTTTTTCTCTTTCGTCCGTCTGCACCAGAGCAAAGCGCCCGCTTTGAGGAACCCTTTGGACCGAAGCATAATGGCCCGTTGCCAGGACAGAACACTCATGCTCCTTTGCCTGTTCCATCATGATCTGGAATTTAAAATCGGCATTACAAAAAACACAGGGATTCGGTATCAGGCCAGATAGCCAGTCGTCGACAAAGTTCTTGATGACCAAATCAGCAAAGCGATCACGGGCATCAATGAAAAACCATTGAAGTCCAAGCTTTTTGCAAACGGCTTCGGAATCGGCCAGTGTTTTGATGCCGCTGTCATGCGTTATGATCGAAAGGCCGATAACCGTATAGCCTTGCCGCTGAAGCAACAAAGAAGCGACGGAGCTGTCCACTCCGCCGCTCATGCCCAGCAACACCCGTTTCGGATTTGAAGTGGTCTTAATGCTCCTCATGTTCATCCAATTCCAGATGATCAAAATAGTGTTTATTTTCATCGTTGAGCAGGCCGTTCTTTTTGTAGTATTCATACAAAGCGGCTTTGACGGCTTGCTCAGCAAGCAAAGAACAATGCATCTTAATGGGTGGCAGTCCGTCCAATGCCTCTGCGACGGCCTTGTTGGTCAGCTTAAGGGCTTCCTCGATGGGTTTCCCTTTAATCATCTCCGTCGCCATGCTGCTGGTCGCAATGGCTGACCCACAGCCAAATGTTTTGAATTTCGCGTCAACAATGATGCCGTTTTCAATTTTAAGCGTGACTTTCATGATATCGCCGCACCGGGGATTTCCGACTGTTCCGGAGGCATCGGCATTTTCAATTTCACCGACATTGCGTGGATTCATGAAATGATCCATTACTTTTTCGCTGTATTGCATGGTTTCACCTTCCAGGTTCTTCAAAAGTCAAAGATTTGTCCGGATGATAGAGCGGGGACATCGCGCGTAATCTTTCAACGATAACAACCAGGTCATCAGACAAGCGCACCAGATCTTCTTCCTGTGTCAGACGGCCCAGGGTAACGCGTAAGGAACCATGGGCAATTTCATGCGGCAGTCCGATGGCCAGCAGGACATGAGACGGATCCAAAGAGCCGGATGTGCAGGCTGATCCACTGGAGCATTCATAGCCTAAATGGTCTAACATCAAAAGAATCGATTCTCCCTCGATAAATTCAAATGAAAAATTAATATTATTAGGCAAGCGCAGAGTCGGGTGGCCGTTTAGTCTCGTGTAAGGAATCCGATCCAGAACCCGCTGAATCAACCGGTCCCGCATACCGGAAAGCCGAGCTGATGTTTCAAGCATTTCAGCCACCGCTAATTCAAAAGCGCGAGCAAACCCAACGATTCCAGCCACATTTTCTGTTCCGGCCCGTCGGTTGCTTTCCTGAGCGCCACCA
>JAGPFK010000167.1 GCA_018056585.1 Clostridia bacterium
CTCCAAAAGACCACTCTGTAGCCGGATTGGCTCAGCAATGCAAGCATCCGCTCGCTGTAGCTGCCCTCCGGCGGCCTCATGATCTTCGGCATGCTTTGGCCTGTCAGAGAGAAAAAGGCCTCTTCCACCCGGGACAGTTCCCCTATAACAGCATCGGGACCCTTAGAGCCCAACAGGTCCGGCAGGTTTGGATGGGAATCTGTATGGTTTAAAATTTGATGTCCTTCTGATGCCATGCGCTTGATATACTCAGGGTTGTGACGGATGTAGCTTCCGGTGACAAAGAAAGCGATCGGCACCTTGTACTCTTTTGCCACATCTAAAATCGTGCCCGTTAAATTCTCATATTCATATCCCTCATCCATGGTTAGATAAATGATTTTGCCTGATGGGTTTTGATCTTGCCAGAAGACATCATAAGGCTTGATCAGGTCCAGAACACTTTTCGGCAACGTAGCCGGTTGATCGGCACCCAATTGTGTTGCAGGCAGGTAATACCACCCATTTTTGGTATGATCCAGACGGTTCAGATCAAACGTTGTGGTCGCGGATGTTGGTTGTGACACAGCAGATGTTGTTGTAATCGAGGTTGTGGGCAACGAAGTGGTTTGAACAGGAGTCGGTGACGGCTCGATTGTTTCAGAGATTGTTATGATTGTTTCCGTTTTTTGTGTGATCAGGGATTCGGTCGTTGTCGTTTCTATCCCGGATGGCGTGACAATTTCTGTTTCGTCCCAGGATACGATCGGCTGGCATCCAGCCAAATAGAACTGAAAAAACAAGGTCATCCATAATACAAACAGAATAAAGCACTTCTTCTTTTTGGGCTGAAACATAAGATTTTCTCCCTCTGCCTGCCAACTCATTCGTTCTTTAAGCAAGCTCCCAGTAGTTTTTGCACATCAGACTGGCTAAAATAATAACTTCGATTACAGAAATGACATTCTAAATGAATACCTTCTGGATCAGCTGCCAATTCGCTCAATTGCTCATACCCCATAGCGATCAGATTGCGCGCCATTCGTTCCCGATTGCAGGGACAAGCATAAGCGCAGGGTGTTATCGAATGAACCTGAACATTGTCCGCCCCCAAAAGCTTTTCCAGCAACTGCTGAGGTGTCGCGCCTGTTTCAAGCAGGGCTGTTACATCCGGAAATTGCGATACGCGTTGTTCAAGCCAGCTGATGATCTCCTCATCCGCATCCGGCAATAATTGAATAATCAGACCACCCGCCTGTGTGATACCTTCCCGGGTCATGCGGACACCCAAACTGACAATGGATGGAATTTGTTCGGAAATAGCAAAATAAGCAGCCAGATCTTCCGCTATTTCGCCGGATACAAGGGCTACGCGGCCAATATAAGGTTTTTTAAGCCGCAAATCACGAATGATGGTTAAAGTACCTCTACCGATGGCAAAGCCAATATCCAGCTTACCATCCTCGCGATAACGCGTCTCAACGATCGGTTGCAAAACGGTGCCGCGTACCGTTGCATTTTGTTCCCCGACAACCGTCATCCCCTGCAATGGGCCATCTCCCTGAATGATGGCTGTAATCGTGTCTCCCGGCTGATCAAGATCCTGTGTCATCATCAGAACGCCACTCATCAAACGGCCTAAGGCTGCGGCAGCCATGGGGGATAGACCGTGCAATCGAACGGCTTCTCTGCAGACGTCAGTTGTCCGGCAAGCCAAAGCCCTCACGGTATGGTGACAAGCCGTAGCCCGAACAATGTGATCCTGATCATTTTTGATCCATGTCTGGTTGATCATCCTATTTTCTTTCTGATCTTATGGACTGTTTTCTTTTCGGTAAACATAAAAAGTCCGCTGGTCTTCTTTGTGTGGCGGCCTGAACTTAAGGTCACCGAGTTGCGCTATTTGTTTAAGCCCTGTCCCCTCTGTCAGTTTGTCGATGATGTCCGGCGCGTAGTAGCGTTCACGAATCTTTTCATCCGTTCGCTGATAACGGCCGTCAGGGCATGCCTGAAACAAGGTGAGTTCTGCTTCGCTGATTCCGCTGACAACCGAAAAATGATGCTGCCAGAACAGTGTAAATTGAGGCTGATCGATATAGAATAAGTTATCGGCCAATGTCTCTGACAAATAGGAGAAACTCGCTAAATCAAAGATCATCAATCCTCCGCCATTCAGATAATGGCCGCATAATTTAAACAATCGACGGACATCGTTTTGCCGGGTCAGATGGTTCAGTGTATCTAAAAGGCAAACCGCCAAATCAACCGACCCATAGAGTTCAAAGTGGCTGATATCCTGATGCAGAAACAAGCAAGGGGGCTCTTTTGCTTCAGGGAAACGGTTTTGCATCTTCGAAGACGCTTCAGAGAGCATCTCTTCTGACGCATCAATTCCGATCGGATCATAACCAAGATCTGCCATTTCCAGGCAAAATCCACCGGTTCCACAACCAAGATCCAGAAGAAGCGGGCGCCCTTCTCGACCGTCACCTATCTTCTTGCGGCGGTTGTAATGTCGATCCAAACGACAGATGTACCGGGCCCACGAGGCATAATCGATGTTCTGTATCTGATCATAAATAGAAGCAATGGCGTGGTACATATCAGTCCATTTGCTCTAGAATCTGAATGGCTGTGGAAAGCTGTGTATCCTGCTCGAGTGTCAATCGATTCAGAGAGATGCCGCGAGCTTCTTCCGGTAAAAAGACTTCTTTATCGGGCGCCAGTCCAACCCCTTCAATGGACACGCCGCTTGGCAAATAGTAAAGAAAGTTCGTTATGTTGATGGCCGAGCCGTCATCCAAGGTCAAAGTGATGGTTCCCGAACCTTTACCAAAGGTTTGCTCGCCCACTAAAACGGCTTTGCCATGATCACGCAGGCAACCGGCAAACAGCTCGGATGCGCTGGCTGTGATGCCATTGACCAGAATGGCATAGCGCATGGTTTCCGGCACACCCATTTCCTCATCAGAGCGCCACGCATTTTCGAACGGCTTACCTTTTTCACGACCCTTTAGTGTCGCAATGGTTGTTTCCGGTAAAAGATAATCAAGCATATCAACCACTTCAGAAGCCATGCCTCCCGTGTTGTTGCGCAGATCGACGACAAGATGCTGTACGCCTTGCGCCTTGAGCGCTTCAACCGCATTGATAAAATTCTTCGATACATTTTGCGAAAAATCTTTAATCTGAATATAACCGATTGTATCTGTTAGTTTTCGATACGAAACACTGGCTGTCGTAATCTTTCTTCTTGTAGCTCTGACCGTTATGTTTTCGTTGATGGACGGACGATAAAATGTCAGCTCCACAACTGTGCCCTCTTCGCCTTTGACCAAAGCCGCCACAGCCGTGATATCTTTAAATCCGGTCACATCGACACCGTCTACGGCCACAAAAATATCGCCAATCTGAATACCAGCTTCTTCAGCCGGACTGTTTTCAATCACTTCTGTAATTTCCACCAAACCATCCCGGTTCAGACCAACAAAAGCACCGATGCCGCTGTAATTGCCGCTTAAGGATTCTTCAATCTGTTGATACTGCTCCGCCGTCAAGTACATGGTATAGGGACTGTCTAGTTCATTGACCAGTCCGCGGGTCATGGCTTCGATCAACTCCGCATCACTGACATCCCGATAATAATGATCAGAAACTGCATCATAGACGGTTTTCAGTTTTCCAAGCGCTTTTTCCGTATCGGGATCCTGGGCAAAGCTGAAGCTCAGTCGATCGCTCCTTTGAAAAATATCCGATCCGGTCTGGATTTTCTGCAAAACAAAAAGTCCGGCACCGACAGTCAGCGTAAAAGTCAACAAGACAGAAACAAGAGCGGTTAAAATATATTTCCAGCTCTGGTTCTTTTGCTTCGGACCCGATGGTGGTCCGGCCGGGGCGGAGGATTGCGGATAGGGGGTGTACTCTGTTTCGTTCATTTCTTTCAACTCATTCATAAAGATTCAGGGCTATCCTGACGATATAAGCCAGTTCCGGCCCTGTCGCGGAAGATCATCGGATGTAAGGAAGAGGGTTCACAGGATCGCCATTGACCCGGACTTCAAAATGGAGATGTGCCCCGGTTGAGGTGCCAGTTGAGCCGCATGTGGCAATTTTGGCACCAGCCTCGACACTTTGCCCGGCATGAACCAACGTATTTTTTAAATGGCCATACAATGTTGAGATACCTCCTCCATGGTCAATGATAATGTAGTTTCCATAACCATAGCCACCGGTATTAGAACCTTCACGTGGGTTCACCACCATCAATACCGTGCCATCTGCAGCTGCTACAACAGGGCAGCCATAATCGCCGCCCAGATCAACACCGGTGTGCGTACGATTGGTGTGATATTTCGGGTGATAGCGCATCCCAAAGCCAGAATAGACGCCGTAATCTCCGGGATATGGCCAGACCCAGCCGCGACTGTTGGGCGTCTGAACCTGCGGTTTAGACGTAGGTTTGGGGGTCGTTACCGGGTCTGTTTTTTTCGTTTCTGCTTCCTTTGCAGCTTGGGCCGCTCGGGTGGCTTCCGCGGCCTTCGTTGCCGCTGCGGCTCTGCTGGCCTGAGCCGCACGGGTGGCCTCTGCGGCTTTGGTGGCTGCCGCGGCTTTTTCAGCCTCCAGTT
>JAGPFK010000168.1 GCA_018056585.1 Clostridia bacterium
ACGCGGGCCGCCTTTTCAAGGTCATCGGCTTCATAGTAGCCAAATAAATCTGTTTGATCCAGCCAGATTGTATAATTATGAATACCGGCTTCATTCAGAACAGTTGTCATTTCAGGCCAAATTTCATCATGTCGCTTGATGTACTCCTGTTCACAGCCTGGTTTGAGTTTGGCATGCCAGGCGAAGCATTTTTGGCGCTTTTCTTCTTTTGATGGCATAAAAATAATCTCCTTTCGTTGGGCTTTGTAACTTTCGCACATTATGTCATGATCCCAAATAATCTGTCAATGCGATGTCTTTGTTTTTGTTTCCCCCGAATGATGCTTATTGCTTGTGAATTTACAGAAAACCTGCTATGATTGGGCTGTATCAAATCTGCAGGTCGCTTCTTCCTGCTAGAGTGATTCCGGCTGGAGACCGGAGTGAGAAAGTAGGAGATAAAAAAGAGTGGAAGATAGCAGTAGTCTATGGACCTTATTATCAGCAGCAATCCATCCGCTTTCCTCCAATATGCCATTAATCTATGATTTGCTTTTTCTCGTTATTCTGATCCTGATTAATGCCTTTTTTTCTGCATCTGAGATTGCCATTCTGACGCTGAACCCAAATAAAGTAAAAAAAAGAGCGGATGAAGGAGATCAGATCGCAAAAAAACTCATGCAACTGCTGAATGAGCCGGCAGGCTTTTTAGCAACGATACAAGTCGGTGTTACTTTGGCTGGTTTTTTATCCTCAGCTTTTGCTGCTGACATCTTTGCCGATCGGCTTTATCAAGCGATCGGGCTGGAATTACCCTTGATCCGGACAGCCAGCGTTGTTATTGTGACTGTGATTTTATCTTATTTTTCGCTTGTTCTGGGAGAGCTTGTGCCCAAGCGAATCGCTCAGCATAATCCGGAAAAACTGGCCAACAGCGTAGCCGGCCTGATTACGGGGCTTAAAACGGCCTTGAAGCCATTTGTCTTCTTGCTGACTTGTTCGACAAATATTGTTCTGCGCATCTTGGGGATTGATCCTAAACAGACAGATAAATCCATTACAGAGGAAGAAATACGGTTGATGGTGGATGTTGGTCAGGAATCGGGTAACATTCATGAAGAAGAAAAGGAAATGATCAACCGGATCTTTGAATTTAATGATAAGGAAGTTTCGGAAATCATGACACACAGGACTAACATTGTTTCTTTAAGTGTTGATGCGGATTATTCGGAAGTCCTGGATGTGGCGATTCATGAAAAATACACGCGGATACCTGTTTATGAAGGCAGCATTGATAACATCATTGGGGTTTTGCATATCAAAGACCTTCTATACCACGCGGCGGAAGGATTAAGTCAGCCTTTTTCTCTGCGGAATATGATCCGCCCTCCTTATTTTGTGCCGGAATCCAAAAAGATAGATGAATTATTCAGGGAAATGCAGCGTGATCATGCGCAGCTAGCCATTGTTATCGACGAGTACGGCGGAACAGCTGGTATTGTAACCATTGAAGACTTACTTGAGGAAATTGTAGGCAACATCCAGGATGAATATGATGAAGAAGAACAAGAAATTGTTCAGAGTGGTGAGCGGACGTGGGTTGTAGCTGGGCTTGCCGATCTGGATGAAGTTGGCGATGTGATCGGCTTTGAGTTTCCCGAAGATGACTTTGATACGCTTGGCGGCTTTGTTATCAGTTTGTTGGGACGCATTCCTGAAGAGAATGAAATGCCGGTTGTAAAATACAAGAATTTGCAGCTGAAGGTATTGGGCATGGAGGAAAAAAGAGTTTCAAAGGTTGAAATTACCATGCTGCCTGAATCAGAGGATGAGCAGGCTGAGGCAGATTAATCGCATGATTCGTTTTGAGAAGCCATAGACGGCAGAGACAACAAGGAGGAAAGAATCAGATGGCAAGATATGGCTATATTTTGATTGACGAAAAAGACAGTGATTTAGGGCGTCAGGCTATGCAGCTGGATACAATTGGTGAGTTTACAAGAATTTTCATTGACCGGCATGAGGGAGATATGAGGGGCCGTGAACAGCGTGCACGTCTTTTAACCTTGCTGAAACCTGGCGACGTGGTTTATGCGGCTGCAGCGGATCGATTCTGTGATCACTTGCGTGATTTTTTAGTTTGCTATGAGCATATCCAGAACATGGGTTGCGATATTGTCCTTCTGGAAGAAACGCTTGACAGCCGAAGCACCTCGGGTAAACTTGCGATTAAGACATTGATGGCTTTTGATCGCCTCAATTTTGAGTATCAATCAGATCGAAAAAAGGCCGGCATTCAAAAAGCGCGTGATTCCGGACGCCGGATCGGCCGCCCGCCTGTTCCGATTCCACCTGGATTTCGTGAGATCTGTAAAGCCTGGTCTGAAGGACGTATCAGCGGACGCGAAGCGGCGGAAAAAAGCGGACTGCGAAGCACAAGTTTTTATAAAAAAGCATCGGAACTTGGATTTGCCGCGCCAACGAAGCAAAAAAAGTCATAAATCGACATATTACCTTCACAATATATTGATATGATATCCTTCGTTAGGATTGTCGGCTTTGTTTCAATTGTGTATAATGAGCCGATGTAATGGCTTAATGGCTTCAGCGGCAAAAGGAAGGATAGGCAATGAGCGATACCAGTAAAACATCAGCCCAATGGAAATCTGAACAGCAAAGAGCGGAACGAAAAGAACGACTGGCAAAGATGAAATCCAAAGACGGCGGGAAAAAGCAGATCAAAACAACAAACCCTGCAGTCCGCATTACCGTGAGCATTATTGTGATTATCGCGTTGCTCTGGGTCGGTGTATGGGCTGCGATACGCAGCGGATTACCGCATCATTGGTTTACAGCTGTGACAATCGGATCCATAGAAGTCAAAGCGGTGGACGTGAATTACTATTACTACCAGCAGTTGAGTGCTTATGGCCTGAACCCTGCTGAATCAGACAGCCAGGATACACTGAAGGCTGACAGCGGCATCGAAGGGTTTAAGACAAATGCGGATTATTTAAAAGATCAGGCTGTTCAGCAGTTGCAGCAGGACGTGATGCTGGCTGATCAGGCGCAGAAGGCGGGCATCACCTTGGCAGAGGAGGATGCCGAGCTTATTGAAACATATTTGGCCAACTTAAAGCAAGCCGCGGCTCAGGAAGGCCAGACATTTGATAATTATCTGGTTAACGCTTTGGGCCCTGGCATGAACGAAGCCGTACTGAGGCGTTGTGTTGAACGTATGTTGCTTGCTGATCGTTTTGCCGAGGAAAAGAAGGCCTCCTTTACGTTTGATGAAGCCGAGCTCCAGGCTGCCTATGAAAAAGATAAAAACCAGTATGATCTGGTTGATTATCGTGCCTTTTATTTTGCATCCAATGCAGCATCAGACGCAACATCAGCAGAAAAAACGAAAGCCATGGAAGAAGCAAAAAACAAAGCCGATGAAATGCTCTCCCGCATCACAGATGAAGATTCTTTTCGCGCTTTATGCATTGAATACTCAGATAAAGAGGAGTCCATTAACTATCAAACAAACGATGCTTCTTTATATACAAATAAATATTACAATAACATCACACCCATTGTGGTTCGGGACTGGCTGTTTGATGAAGCGCGGAAACCCGGCGATAAAGCCGTAGTTGAGTCCACATCAGGTTATTATGTCTTGATGTTTCTGAACCGCCAGCGAGCCGATTATGAACGTGTCAATGTCCGCCATATTTTAATACAGGTGAATCGTCAGTCCGCATCTGATGAAGAGATTGAAACAGCACGAAAGAAAGCCCAATCAATTCTTGACACTTATTTAAACGGAGAAAAAACAGAAGAGGCATTTGCAGCCCTGGCAAAGGAAAACTCGGCAGACAGTAACGCGGAACAGGGGGGCTTGTACGAAGGAATTTACCGGGGACAAATGGTGTCTGAATTTGATGCGTGGTGCTTCGATCCTGCCAGAAAAGCCGGTGATACCGGCCTGATTCAGACGGATTATGGTTTTCATGTGATGTATTTTATCGGAAAGGATGGCATAGATTGGAAAATCAGAGCCGAAGAAACATTGAGAGAAGAAGCCTTTCAAAAATATCTTGATGAACTGGTTAAACAGTACCCCTATTCAATAAATGCCTTTGGCTATCGATTTGTAGGCTGAACAGCAGGATGAAAACTGCGATTGTTTTATGTGACTTAATAAAATAAATAACGTGACGTTGCTCAATTCTTGTCAAAATAATATTGAGCCGTCACGTTGACACGGTTCTTTTTGCGTGCTATGATCTTATAACGCGTCATAAAGCACAGGTATATTGCTTGCCAAAATAGCAAAAAACCTTTATCTAAGCTTATTATATCATTTGCAGAGGAGTCGTCAATGTTTTGGGCACATTTTTAATCAAATTGATTCATTTCGCTGCCCGACGAATGCATTTTTGCTGTTTTCTCCAAAATATTAATCCGTTTTCTCGCGAGCAATATGGTTTTTCAAATCGTCTGCGGCTACGCCGTAACACACAATGAGGTGATCATAAATGGTGCGTCCTGTTAAACTGGGCAGAACCGAAAGGGTATCTTATTCCAAAATTAATGAGGTCATTGACATCCCTGATTTGCTTGAGGTTCAAAAAAG
>JAGPFK010000169.1 GCA_018056585.1 Clostridia bacterium
ATATGCGGCGTATCGCAACATCTGCTATCTGATAATCAGATCGACGAAACGGTGTTAGACGATTTAACTTTTGATGAAACCATTTGCAGTACCTGCGACCATCTCATTCGCCTGGGTGGATTCCTTGCTTTAGATTACAGCGTGGAACCGGACAGTCAAAGAGTCTTTGTCGTGAATAGGACAAAACCTTCTTTTGGCCTTGCTTTGCCACTGCCTTCATTTGATGGAAGTCACTGGCTGTCTGTACGGACGCAACACGATGTGCGACGCCTTCTTCAAAGCGAACCATCCAATATCGCAAGAATATATTCCAAAAACTATCGGGCCAGTGGTCTCCATGTGTCTACCCGCCTCTGGATAGGTGACTATAATCATTGCGATAACCAAGAAAAAGGTGCTGTTGCATTTCAAAACTTTGTTGGCCTGCCTCATGGCTCGGGTGTTGCCCGTCTGGCTGTTCTCAGGGCTGATGTCGATGACCTCGGTCAGCTGTTTGTAAAAGGCATCAGCGGCGGTAAGCCGAATCGCCTGATGTATGATACGTTGGGACGCTCTGTAGCCCTGTCCCATAGTTTGACCCGGTTTTTTCGCAGTCATATTAATCGCATTGCTGAAAAGGGCCGGTACAATTTGGTTATTGTCTATTCAGGTGGCGATGATCTTTTTGCGGTTGGCTGGTGGCAGGATATTATTGATTTTGCGCTAGATTTACGGGAGGCTTTTCGCTCCTTTACGGGAGATAAACTTTCTCTTTCTGCCGGAATCGGATTTTTTCACCACAGCTTCCCAATCGCACGCATGGCAGAGATCACCGGTCAGCTTGAAAAACAAGCCAAAAGCGGTCAGAAAGACCAAATTGCTTTGTTCGGTCTGGAAAGTCGGAACGATTCGATATTGTGCCGGCACATCTATACATGGGCTGATTTTAAAGATCAGGTCCTTGTGATGCGTGATTTTCTCATTCAACATCTGGATCTTGATCAGGAAACTTCATCTCAGGCCATGACCGGCCGATCATTTTTATATAAACTGCTGGGTTTGTTGAATATGCCCGAATCAGATCAACGATTATCCCTGGCTCGCTTTGCTTACCTCATTGCCCGCCGTGATCCCGGAGATAACGCGTCGCAAAAAGAAATAGATCACTATCAACAACTCCGGAATACCCTTTATCGCTGGGCATCTAAAAAGGATAGCCGAAATCAACTGCTGACAGCAACGATGCTGTGCATCTACTCAATTCGCAGGAAAGGAGATAAATCACATGAACTATAATGACCGTCAAAGACAAAGCAGCAATATCGCTATAACAGACTTATCGGGCGGGGATCCAATAGCCATTGGAGAAATTGTTGCGAAAGAATCAAAAAGAAATTTAACAGCAAGTCAACTGAGAAAGATTATGTCTGCCGCAACCAGCGTTAAAAACAAAATAGAAAGAGAATCATCGGATAAGGATGAACTGAGCAGTGAGATCGTAGATGAAATCAATTACATGCGTTTGCGGGTCATCTACCAGATGGGTCGCTTTGAAAACGTTAATTACCATCTGGGTAAAAAAGGCGGTTTGATTGATCTGCCTGAGATTATTCGTAATATTGGAAAAAGCAAAAAGAAATTTATGGCCTTTTATCGTTTGATTGAATCTATTATTGCCTATAATAAGTTTTATTCCGCCTGAAATCGGCATCACAAAGTATCCTGAAAGGAGCAAAGTGCCATGTCAGAGGGTCTCTTAACTATCAAGGATAAACTATCCATCACTGGGATTATGCAGCTGATAACCGGGCTGCACATTGGTGTTTCAATGGACTTTTCACCCATCGGCGCTGTCGACAATGTGGTCATCCGGGATCCAGTATCCAAGCAGCCCATCGTTCCCGGCAGTTCGCTGAAAGGCAAAATACGCAGCCTGTTAGCCGCAGATACATCTGAAAGCGTTATGGTCCCGAAAATAGAGGAAGAGGGCGAAAAGCTGCAGCGTTTGTTTGGCATGGGAGGGAAAAAGATAAGAAGATCTCGCCTTCAGTTCTTTGACCTTTTTCTAACACAGGCTTCCTGCGATTATCTGAAGCAGGTCGATTCTGATCTGTACATGACCGAAATCAAATTTGAAAACGAAATCAACCGTATGACGGCCATAGCCAACCCGCGTCAGCTGGAACGCGTACCTGCCGGTGCGCAATTCGACTTTAGGTTAATGTATGTTGTTGAGAATCCTGAGGACGTATTGGAAGATATCAAATTGCTCGCCCGGGGTTTACAGCTTTTACAGCTGGACTATCTCGGTCAAGGCGGTTCGCGCGGAAATGGACGTGTTCGTTTCACCGATCTGAACATCAGATCAGAACTCAATTCAGGTATTGATCTGATTCCTGCCAGGGAGGCTCTCAGCTATGTCAGCCAATCCTGAATATGGCTTATTTCGCTTTCACTTTCTGACGCCGGTCCGCTTCGGAGATGGACGCGGTCCATCAGGCCTGGATGGAGCCTCCATGACATTGGCATCAGATCGTTTTTTTGCTGCTTTCTGTACCGAATGGCTTGCTCTGTTTGGGGAGGAAGAACTTGGTTTTCTGATTGATGCCGTCCGATCAAATCAATTTCTTTTCTCTAGCCTATTCCCCTGGAAACAAAATAATCAAAGCGGCGAATATCATTACTTTTTACCCAAGCCACACCTGAGTTTTTTCGCAAAGCCTGATTCAGCACAACCCGGTTTGAAGAAGCGGTTGAAAGACCTAAAATATATCCCGGCAGAACAGCTGTCGGAATATATTGGTTTTTTAAAAGGCCAAGCATTTGACTTGCAGCAGCTGGATATAGATTTTGGCATGGTTCAAACCATCGATCGGGTCAATCTGCGGGACAACACAGAGCCTCTCCCCTATCGTGTTTCTTCTTTTCGTTTCTTTGATCATGAAACCGCTTCATGCGGACTCTACTGGCTCTATCGGCTTGAAAACGAATCACTGCTTGATTCGATCAGAAGAACGCTGGACAGTCTCGGCTTGACAGGAATGGGCGGGAAAACATCCAGCGGACTGGGTAAATATAAAACAGAATGGGATCTTTTGGAAGGCAGCAAATCCGGGAGCTGTCTATTGGAGTTTCTGACCGATCACATGGCCGGTTATCAAATGGCTTTAGGCTCGCTGTGCCCAGAAGGCGATGAAGATTACGCGTGCATCCGCGATCCGGACAGCCGATATCTTTTAACCAGCAGAGGAGGTTTTACATCGTCGGATCAATTCGTTGATCAGGTGACTGGACATCCGATTAAGCACATGGATTGTATGATGATACAAGAAGGATCTTGTTTTAAAAAACGGATGAGTGGAACAATTCTTAATTTATCCTATGGAAACCGGCATCCTGTCTACAGGGTCGGAAAGTCATTATTTGCAGGATTACGATTATGAACAATAATATTTGGGAGTTCGAGCTGATGGTCGGCTCGCCTGTTCACATCGGCTCAGATAAAAAGTACACCAAGCTGGATTATGTCTTTGATCCGCAAAGCCAGGTTGTTGGCCTGTTGAATGAATCAGCCTGGCTGCAATGGCTGATCAAATATAATCTTATGGATACCTATATTGATGCTATTCAGTCAGCCAGCTCAAAAAGCAAAAATTTTAACAATTTTGACTGGCTTCAAAGCATCAATATCAAACGGCCTTTACAAGACTGCGATCACCTGTTTTCAGCCAAATTTCATATCGATCATGATGCTCAAAGGACCTTAAATGATATTCTCAGCCATATCAAAACAGTCGATCAGAGACCTTATATACCAGGAAGTTCACTGAAAGGTGCTTTTCGTTCCGCTATTTTAGCTTATTTGATTATCAAAAACAGAGACAATGCGGATTTGAACAACATCTGGAGTGATTTTAAAAGAGAATTAAAGCAAAGCCAATCCATAAGATCGAGGAATCTCAGATTTTATACGGAAAATATCGAGTCTCTATTGATATATGGTAAGGAATATCAGGAAAAGAAAAAAGAACGGATCGATCCCTTTCATGGCATTTCGATAAGTGACAGCTTGCCATTCAAAAAGGAAGATGTCATCTTGTGCAAGAAGCACGATATTGTTTTTTCATCTTCAGGGAATCCGGTTCCGAGAGAAATTCCAGTTTGGCGGGAATGCGTACGCCCGAATGCCTCCTCCTCTTTCACCGTCAAGCTGGATGGTCGATGCTTCCAGGGTACCAATCTTCAATTTATAACAGGACCGGAAGTACTGCTTGAATGCATAAAAATGCAACAATCCAGAATTCTTTCTTTTCATGAATCCAAATTGTCAAATCAGCTGAAAAGCCCGATAAATCAATCAAAGATACAATACCGGCCAGTTGGCCCACCGCCAGACTATAACGCTATCAAATTGGGCAGCAACACCGGATTTCAAGTGAAAAGTTTAGTTTTTGCACTCGCAAAAGATGAAAAAGAAGCCAGGGATGTAACCGAGTTGATTCTTCAAAAATCTTTCAGTCAACGCCGCAAAACCGAAGACAGCATCGCAGAACCCCGAACACTCAAAACAACTTTTTTAACAAAAGCAGCGGGCGTGAAAAACAGCGGGCGCTATAAAATGGG
>JAGPFK010000170.1 GCA_018056585.1 Clostridia bacterium
CGCCTGATGAAATTAAAGAAATGGATCCGTTGGTATAAAGGAAAACATAGGGAGGTTTTCAATTTAATGGAAAATGAAGTCATTGTCGGCATTGACCTGGGCACTTCCACTTCGGAGATCGCTGTCTTAAAAGACGGAAAGCCCTGGGTCATTCCAGATCTGGAAGGCAACACCATCATTCCGTCCGTCGTTGGCGTGGATGAGGAGGGCAACATCTTAGTCGGCCACAAAGCCCAGGCCCAACTTCTGACGCGGCCGGACGAGACCGTTTTTGAGGTCAAGCGGCTCATGGGCACAGACAGTCAGATCAACATGGGCGGGCGTCTTTGGACCCCAGAAGAAATCACCGCGGAGATCATCAAGTATTTAATTGGCTACGCGCAAGAGCGACTGGGTACGCCGATCGGACGCGCTGTGATCACGGTGCCCGCCTATTTCTCCGAAGCGCAGCGGCGGGCAACCATCGAAGCCGGGCAGATCGCCGGGCTTGTGGTCGAACGCATCATCAATGAGCCGACTGCCGCCTCTCTGGACTATGGCATCGACCATATGGAGGACTGCAAAAACATCCTTATTTATGATTTCGGGGGCGGCACACTGGATGTGACGGTCCTGGAGTTTTTCACAGGCGTTTTGGATGTCAAAGCCAGCGCCGGTAACAGTAAACTGGGTGGAAAAGATTTTGACAACGCGATCATCGATTTTTTGCTTGAACAATTTGAAAACAAATACCATTTTGATTTATCAGCGGATCCGCGGGCGATGATGCGGCTGAGGGATGCAGCGGAGCGCAGCAAGATCAAGCTCAGCGCAGAAATGACTACCCACATCATCCTGCCCTTTATTGCTGAAATCAAAAACGAGCCGGTCGCGCTGGATGTTGAGCTCAGCCGCGAGCAATTCGAAGATTTGATCCGGGATCAGGTCGCCTCAACGGCAGAGCCTGTTTATCAGGCACTGGAAGACGCGAGGCTGAAGCCGCCTGATCTGGACCTGATTCTGCTTGTAGGCGGAACGACAAAGATTCCGTTGGTTCAACGGTTTGTCACGGAATTGCTTGGCAAAAAGCCCGAGGCTCTGGTCGACCCGGATCTGGCCGTTGCCCGGGGAGCGGCCATTCAGGCCGGCATCATCAGCGGCGAGCTGGACCATCAAAAAGATATCCTGATCACAGATGTTTGTCCTTATACGCTCGGGATTTCAATCCTTGGAGAAATCGGGGGCATGATGATGCCCGATGTGATGAGTGTGATTATCAAGCGAAACACAACGATTCCGACCGAACAAACCCAGCGTTACTGCACCGTCGTCGACAATCAGAAAAGTGTGGAAATAGAAGTTTATCAGGGTGATTATAAACAGGCGTCGCAAAACACCAATCTTGGAACCTTTGTCCTGTCTGACTTGCCGAAGGCGCCAGCCGGAGATGAAAAGGTCGATGTTACTTTTGCCTATGACATCAACGGCCTGCTGCAGGTCACGGCAACCATTGCCAGCACGGGAAAAAACGCAAGCATCACGATTGATCCGAAAAAGACCGATCAGCTGATATCGGAACAAAACCTGGAGCACTGGCAGGATGCGCCAGGTGCCAGAAGGTACCGGCGTTTAGTTCAGAAGGCGGAAAAACTGCTGGAGGCAGACGAAGCGGGTTATCTGGCTTTTGAGCTGGATCGCCTGATCAAAGACCTGAAAAGCGGCTTGATCTCAGGACAGGATCAGGAGAAACTGGAAAAACTGCGAAAAGAACTGAATGATTTGGTGTATGAACTGGAAATGAATCAGAATGCCGATGAATGAAGAAGCAAGACAGAATCTTGATTTTTTCAGCCTCGGGCTGGCCGCTGCCCGGAAAGGCTGCCTGAAAACGGCGGTAGATGCCCTGACTTTGACGCTTGCGTTCCATCCGGGGCACGTCGAAGCCTGGAATTTGCTGGGCCTTTGCCTTTACCGGCAAGGCAAGCTGAATGCGGCGGAAGTCTGCTTTTCCCGCAGCTTGTCCTTTTGTCCGGATGATCCGCGTGTGATGGGTTATCTGGGAGAGTGCCGCGCGCTTCGAACGCGGCAGTCGGAATGGATGGAGCAGGTCGGAAAGATTCAGGACCCGTCGAGGCGCGAAAAGGACAGTTTAATCCTCTTTGATCGGCTGTTTGGCGAAGACATTCAAACCACAGCGCAGCAAAAGCTTGTCCTTCGCCTTCAGCCGTTTGCCGAACAAAAACGGCCGGCCGGGCCCAGCTGGCTCGATGTGCTGAAAATGGACCGGGAGGATGGGGAAGCACTCGAATCCTTACTCAGGGAAGAAATGCGAGCCCGACCGTCGCTTAAACAAAGATTAACGCAAAAGATAGGCGAAGCCGTCCGACTGGCCAGCCGTTATTTAAAAGGAAAAGGGGAACAGAATATAAAGGAGAAGGCGAGGGATCCAAATCATGATCGGATACTATGAAACTTTGGAGGTTGATCCGAAAGCGAGCAAGCAGGATATAAAAAAGGCCTACTTCAATAAAGTCCGGCAATTCCCTCCAGAGCTTTATCCGGATGAATTTATCAAAATTCGCAAGGCGTATGAAGTCCTTGGCAATGAAAAATTGCGTGAGAGCTATGATAAATTGCTTGAGCTGGATGAAACAGAAAGAAGCCTTTACGATCTGGCTAGGATGGCCATGACGGATGGCGACTTCAAGGAAGCGATTGAACTGCTTGAAAAGCTGGATCAATTTTTCCCTGAACACGCCATCATTCTCGAAGGCTTGGCCAGCTCATACGAAGCCAATGAAAACCCGTTGAAAGCGGCTGAGATTTATAGCCGGCTGCTCAAGACCGATCCAGAAAATCCGATTTATTTAGCGGGGCTGGCCGATTGTTATTTTAGCCGCAAGTGGTATCGGAAAGCCATTCGTTATTATGAAAAAGCACTTCGGATCGACGATGAAAACCTGGACAACTGGGTCAGGCTGATGAGCAGCCTTTCCCAGACCAAGCATGAAAAGAAAAAACTGGACAGTGTCATCGTTCAGGCTCTGGAGATCTGTCTGAAAAGCTATGATGATGCGGAGGATTTGTTTTATACCATTATTCTCGTGGCTTTGAAGTATTTTGAAGAAAAAGAGTCGCTCGGGTTCGTGCAAAAATATATGGACATGATTGAGGACCTGTGCCGGAAAAAACCGGTTCTGCGGCAAGCGGCTGTATCGGCATACGATCATCTGGCCGGCCAAATGAGAACCTTTAAACAACTCAACATGCATCTGAAACTGAAAGAGGAAATAGCCCGCCTCATCCCTGAAGATGAATCGGCAAAGAAAGGCATAGAAGAAGCTCAGCTTTTGATCCAAAGATGGGACCTGACCGACAAGCTGGCTAAAGATCCTGGTTTTGCCCTCGAATGGGCTGCTCTTTTCTGGGCCGTTCTTGAAAAGGGTGATGACGGAGATGAGATGTCACAGTTGATCAATGAAATAGAAATTTTAATTTGCGAATTGGAGATTTTAAGTGAACCTCAGAAATTTCAGCCGCAGTTACCGCGCCTTCGCAAGAAATATCCGGAGCTTTACGGGATTCATTCAGAATTCCTGAACGCTCTGAATAATCCAATTCTCTGCATCGATATGTTCAAGGCGCGCTTCCACCGGTATCAAGAACTCAGTGATGAATATCCTGAGTTATTTTTGCTTCTGAATGATGATCATTTCATCGGAGATGACAGCGAAGACGATGAATATGACGAGGATATGGATGATGAAGAATGGCCTGAGCCGGTTGTCCGTGATCCGGAGAAAGTGGGGCGCAACGATCCCTGCCCGTGCGGCAGTGGCAAGAAATACAAGAAATGCTGCGGACGCAACCGATAATCAAACAAAGGAGGCTCACCATGTGGCAGCGACGTGATTTGAAAACAAACGCAAAACAACACCTGATCCGTAAATATTGGCAGGCATTCGCGGTTTCTCTCATTGTCGGCTTCCTTTCAGGGAATCCGCGCCTGTTGAGCATTGATTACTGGTTGAATGCAGACGATTTGCGTTCGATTTTAGAAAACCATCAAGCGTTTCCTTTCTTTCATCTGTTCTGGTTCAACAGGTTTTTTCAGGGGCATCGGGCGTATTTTTCCTTTTTCCTGCTGATCATTTTTATCTTCATGGGCATGCTGAGCATCGCCTACAAAATATTCGTCAGTTCGGTGGTGGAAGTGGGTGGCGATCGCTGGTTTTCCAGAAACCGTGAATCAGAAGCGATCCCTTCGATCGGCCTGGTTTTCAGCTTGTTTAAAGCGCCTCATTACCTCAAAACGGTTTTAAGTCAGCTGTGGAAAAACTTGTTTTTATTCCTTTGGCGCCTGCCGGCTGCCGTTCCTCTGCTTTCAGGGTTGATTTGGGGGGCGGTTCACAGAGCTGAGTTGAAAAAATCAGACAACTGGTTTTATATGGTCCTTTTAATCATGCTCTCATCGGCTCTGCTGTCGCTGCCGGCCATCATCAAATTTTACAGCTACCGCCTGACCCCCTGGATTCTGGCCGATCATCCGGAAATCGGCTATAAGAGAGCCCTGAAATTGTCTATCGCGATGACACAGGGACATAAAT
>JAGPFK010000171.1 GCA_018056585.1 Clostridia bacterium
CAGGGCGCCCAGCGGGCAAAGATAGCGGCAAAAAGGGCGTTCAATCAGAATTGATAAAACGACGATTAAAAGTAAAATGAAAGCCTTCCAGCCAAAAAGCCAGCCAATCCGGTCTCGAAGGGCCTGATTCTTTAACAGAAGCGGAATGCCGGCCATCAGGGTCCCTGAAGGGCAAAGATAAGAACAAAAAGCCGGGATCCCATAACCGCTCCGATAGCGGCTCAGAACCGGCCAGGCAACCAGGAAAAACAAGACGATTGTTTTTCCATTTTTCAGCCATCGATGCCGCGACAAAGCGTCTGGTTTCCATTTTTTTCTGGCGCCAGGCCGTGGGATTTTATACAATAATTCCTGAAACCAACCAAAAGGGCACAACCATCCGCATACAAAACGGCCAAACAAGGTTCCGGTCAAAATGAGAAAACCCAGGACATAAAACGGAATGCGCAGAAAAGGGTCGGCCAGACCATTTTGCAAGCTTCCTATCGGGCACGCGCCCAAAGCGCCAGGACACGAATAGCAGTTTAATCCGGGCAGGCAGATTCGTTTTAACGGTCCCTGATAAATCGTGCCGGTAAAGAAACCGTGAATATTTGCGTTTCCAAGCAAAAAAGAAAGAGCTTGGGCCAGGGATCGCTGTTTTTGCTTTGCCTTATTCAAGGCCAATACACCCCAGACAGATCTGAATCGCCCGGCGCAAAACTTGTTCGGTTTCTTTTCGGCAGATCCCGGCCAGCAAAAAAAGTAATCCGATTGCCAGCGCCGCGTATCGCGTCATCTGCTCCTTCGTTGTCAGTTTACGAATTTGTTGATCCATCATTCATGTGTTTCCTTTGTCACGGCGCAGAAAAAACCAAAATACGACAAAGCAGATGGTGCCGATTGAAAAACCAAGCGGCAGCAACCAGCCCGGACGTGTGGCATCGGACCAATGCCAGATATAATCCATGAGTCCGGCTGAAAAGGTAAATCCATGCAATACCTTTAATTGTGAGGCCACCATCAGGGATAATCCGGCACAAGCGGCATAAAACAAATAAAGAAGCGGAGAGATGAGAAGAATCAGATAATCGGCCGGTTCCGTAATCCCGCCCAGGCAGGATAAAAGTGCGGCAGCCAGAAGAAGCCATTTTGAGAGATGATGCCTTTTTGCTCGTCCTGATACCCAAACGGCAAGCAGAACAGCCGGGATGACGATCATCATCACTGGGAAAAACCCGGCGGTTGTGCGTCCCGCTGTTGGGTCACCAGCGAGGAATCGGCTAAGATCACCCTGGACCCATTCTCCTTTTTGTGTTGTAAAAGCACCTTCCTGAAACCACAAATCATCATCCAGAATATGATGCAACCCCAAAGGCAGCAGCAGACGATTCAAGAAGCCGTAGACAAACAAGCCGGCTTCATGACTTTGAGATATCCAATGGGCCGTCTGGGTCAGAAGCCGCTCAGCCCCATGCCAGATGAACCCTAAAATTCCTCCGCCAACGGTGGCAAGAGGGATCTCCCAAAGAATCAACGTGTCCGGCTGAACCCACTTCGCTGACCGGGATGTTGGAGGCCGTTGTGCCGCTGATCTGAAAAGACCATACGTCATAAAACCAGATAGCAAGCCTGTTAGCCAGCCAAAATTAAAATCTGATGCTGATTCAGCTGACAATAAACGCGCTACGGCAGAGGCGGCTTCCATAAAGACAAGAGTGGAAAGGGCTGCCGCGATAATGGCTTTTCCCCGATTCTGCGTCACGAGACTTTCAACGATAAAAACCGCCACCAACAAAGGAATGTATTGATAAATAATGTGTCCGGATTGCAAAAGCACCTGGGCATAAGGAACCGACAGAGACGAAAGAAAAACAGATAGGACCATCAGCAGTCCGGAACAGGCAAGGCAGCTGATCGGCATGAACATCATATGCCCGAATTGGTGATAGCGTTTTTTGATCACAGCAAACCAATTCGACGTTGAAAAAATATTGAGATCAGATTGAGAAGATTCTGATTTATTGATTTTAATCAAGCGGATGCCTCCAAATCAAAATACAATCAGGGCAATAGCTTTCCGATCATTTCACGTATATCGTCTTTTCTGGATTCATCGTAGCCGATCAGACTTTCGACCAGCTTGCCTTCCTTAAATACGCTGAACTGAGGAATGGACTGGACGCCATATTCTCTGGCCAAAGCGCTTGCTTCATCCACATCAATCCTGACAACGAACACCCGTCCGTTATACTCAACGGCCAGTTGTTCAACAAAGGGCTCGGCCAACTTGCAGTACGCGCACCATTCGGCTCCAAAATCGACAAAAACAGGTTTGTCGACTGTTTTGAGCCAGGCATCAAAATCATCAATCGGAACCGGCTGAACCGTTTCCTGCTCAACAGTCAGCAGTAAAACAGCCTCATGGCCGGCATTTGAGCTCTGATCAGACGGCCCGCTGATGTCCCCCTTATTCAGGATCGCAAAGACAAGGGCCAAGAGCAAAAGTGCGACAGCCCCATAGAGTAAAGCTCTTTTTGATTTCATCCAGCCCTCCGACGGTTCAGGTTTTTAATATTGCCGCTTGATCTTTTGCGAGGTGGTTTTTTCAAACTCTGTGTCGCGCAACGTGAACTGTCGGATATACTTGTAAGTTTGCAAAGAATGATTGACTTTCTTGACTTCTTCGGCTATCAATTGGCGTACCGCATCATCCGTCAGCGCGACATCACCCAGCACTTCCCTGATTTTTTCCTCATCCGGGAATATTTCGGCCACGACAATCGTCTCGCCTTCCTCATCCACTTTACCAGATACAAGGCTTTCTTGGATATATTCGCTTTGGTCAAGCAAAAACTCAATCTCTTCTGGAAAGATGTTCTTGCCGTTTTTGGCAACAATGACATTTTTCTTACGACCGGTGATGATCACGAAGTTCTCATCGTCCATATAGCCCACATCACCCGTATGAAAATAACCTTCTTCATCCAAAGCGCGGCGTGTTGCTTCTTCATCCTCATAATAACCGAGCATCACATTGTCGCCTTTCCCGATGATTTCTCCAATGCCATCCTCGTCTTTATCAATGATCTTGACATCGACTCCCGGCAAAGGCAACCCGGCAGCCCGATCATTGTAATAAACATCCCGGTTGAGCGCCAAAATCGGCGCGCATTCTGTCAGGCCGTAGCCCTGAATACTGAAAATGCCAAGGTCCCGCATTCCTTTCAGGATCGAGGGGTCAATAGCAGCTCCGCCGGCAATCAAGAGGCGCAGATGGCCGCCGAAGTTTTCATGAATCTCAGCAAAGAGTTTCTGACGCAGATCAATACCGATTTTACGCAAAAAATTGGAAAGGCCTAAACCGAACTTAAAAACTCTGGCTTTTTTGGGGTCGGCGGTGGCTGCTTTAATGATGCGCTTGTAAAACATCTCAACCATTAAGGGGACCGTCAAAAGAACGGTAACCTTTGATTCCTGCATGTTTTGCGTGATATATCGGAGACCTTCACAAACAGCGATCGTGCAGCCCCGGTAGATTGGGCAAAGAAAGCCGCAGGTGCATTCATAAGTATGATGGAGCGGCAGAACCGAAAGAAAGATGTCACTTTCATCGATGTAGGTCATCTGGCACATGGCCATGAGATTGGTGCAAATATTTTTTTGTGACAGCATGACGGCTTTGGCTTTATCTGTTGTGCCTGACGTAAAGAGAAGAATATTCATGGTTTCCGTATCTATTGGCGCATCGAGAAAGCGACGGTCCCCCGCCTGAAGAGCCGTCTCCCCTTCTTTGATCCAGGTCCAGAAGGACTGGTCTTCAAAGGGGCCGGACGGATCATCCATGCAGACAAAGTACCGGATCTCCGACAGCTGGTTCCGAATGGCATCCACATCCTTTTTCTTTGCATTTGAATAAAAAAGAACATCCGCATGAGACCGATGCAACAGGCTTATAATTTCAGAAGCGGGCAATTCTTTATCCAGCGGAACGACAACCCCTGTGCCATTCACCGTTGCCAGATACGTCACATACCATTCATAGCGCGTCTCGGCCAATATAGCAATACGATGCCGATCCAGTGTCAGCCCTTTCATATAGGTGCCCAGCGCATTGACGTCTTGGGCGAACTGACGATAAGAAACAGGCAGATAAGGCCTGTTTTTTTCCTTTTGCTTTCCAGTTTGTTTTTCATCACGGAAGACAACGCGGGGATCTTTGATTAAGAAAGCCGGCTTGTCACCATACAAATCAACGCTTTGATTCAGCATATCACGCAAATCATGGATTTCCCTTACTTCATAAAGCGGTACATCTTTCTTCATGGCGCCTACCTCATTCCATTTTTTGATCGTTTTATTGAAACAGCTCATCTAAAAACATGATAACATTATATCGAAATAAGAGAGATATTGAAATGAGGCATCCGATTATTTTGGAAAATGAGATGATACAGCCAGATCAACAGTTCATATACGCGGCATATCCGGAAAAAATACCCGTTCTGCTCCGCCGGGAAGGTAACATCTGGATTCTGGATTGTTGTTTTCAATTTAACAGAAGGGCTTTACGAAAAGGGCCGCCCGATGCAGCCGGACGCAGCTA
>JAGPFK010000172.1 GCA_018056585.1 Clostridia bacterium
AATGGCTGTTAAAAGTTTCATGTCGGTGGAACGCAAACCCAACTTCAAAACCAAAGCAATGATGATGCGGTAAACAGCAGCGCCAATCAACACGCCGATCAGCCGCAGCATGAAATTCTTTTTTAAAAACAGAACTTCGCCGATAATGATGGAAGCCAGGCCGATGACAATCGCGCCGGCACCCATTCCGATATCGCCATAGCCTTGCTGCTGAGCAATCAGGGCGCCAGATAAAGCGACCAGACCATTACCAAAGATCAGAGCAAGAATTGTCATCGTATCGGTGTTGACGCCAAGGGCACGAATCATAAAAGGATTATCACCGGTGGCGCGGATTGAACTGCCAATTTCTGTTCCGAAAAACCAATACATAAGCAAAACGACAACAACAGAAAATGTCAGGGCCAGGGCCAGGGTGACCCATTGCGAAGGAATACCCAGGGCCTTTGCATCGGTAAAAAGGGTGCGTGTCCGCAGCAGCGAAATATTCGGGGAACCCATGATGCGCAGGTTAATTGAATACAGCGCGATCTGTGTCAGGATGCTGGCCAGCAATCCTGGTATTTTCAATTTGGTGTTCATCAGGGCTGTAGAGGCTCCGGCTGCCATTCCGCCTGCGATCGAAACGAGAATGGCGAGAAACGGATTCAGACCTCTGGCCACCAGCATGGCGGAAATGGCCCCGCCCATCGTAAAGCTGCCATCCACTGTTAAGTCGGCAAAATTGAGAACACGGTAAGTAATATAAACACCCAAGGCCATGATCCCCCACAAAATCCCCTGGGATACGGCGCTTTGTATAATCCAAAACATAAAGAGCCAGCGTCTCCTTAATCGTTCCCCTTACCATACGTATTTTTTTCCAGAAGGTCATCGGGGATCGTGATGCCTAAAGATGAGGCCATGTCAGTATTGATGCAAACAGTGAGATCCTTTTGGTACTCTATCGGCATATCTGCCGGATTGGCTCCATCTTTGAGAATCCGGACCGCCATTTCACCTGTTTGATAACCCAATTTGTAATAATTGATGCCAATGGTCGCAAGACCCCCACCAGAAACCATCCCTTCTTCACCAACAATGACCGGTATTCGGGCTGGCTCTGTGAGCATGGTGACCGTTGAAATGGCTTTGGCAAAAGTATTGTCTGTCGGAATGTAAATGGCATCGACCTGATCAAGGACAGACAGAACCACTTGCTGGATCTCATTTGAAGACGATATCGTTGCTTCGATTACATCAATCTTTAGATCGGCCGCTGCCTCTTTCGCCAGGTTTGCCTGAAAGACCGAATTGCTTTCACTTGAAGTATAAAGGATCGCAATCCGCTGAACATCCGGCAGGAGGCGGACCATCAGTTCCAGCTGCTCACGGACCGGCGTGAGATCTGATGTGCCGGACACATTGCCGCCTGGTTTTTCATTGCTTTCCACAATTCTGGCATCAGCGGGGTCGGTGACCGCTGTGACCAAAATCGGAATATCAGAGATGACATTTGCCGCGGCTTGCGCAGCAGGTGTTGCGATGGCCAGAATCAGATCCATTTTGTCGTTTTTAAACTGAGTGGCAATGGTCTGACAATTGGACTGTTCCCCCTGGCCATTCTGAATATTGATTGTGATGTTTTCACCATCAACATAACCCGCCTCTTTCAGCGCGTCGACAAAACCCTGGCAGGCAGCATCCAATGCCGGATGTTCAACCAGTTGAATGACGCCAATCTTCAATTTTGTTGATTCAGAACATGAAATCAATGGCAAAACGCCAAGTAAAAAGACGAGAAACAAAGTAACAGACAGCTTGAAACACTTGTTCATCTACACATCCTCCCATCCTACAAAAAAAAACAAGACCACTACCGTTTTACCGTTCTACTCAATATCCGCCCCTCGTATGCCCTGAGTCTATCACCTGCATCATGGGGTGTCAACGAATCCGATCCACTCGTATCAAGCACCTGACATCAGCGGGAGCAAATCTATATTTGCTTTATCAATGACCCATCATGATCAGCACCTTGCCCCGATCGCCGTTTGCCGGTTTTGTGAAAACATCTATTGCCTGGTCAATCGGGACCCTATGCGTAATGAGCGGCAACAGCGATATTTTCCTTGCAGCGATTAAATTGATCACACGTTGAGTCGTATATGGGTTAATATATGAAGTCAGCACGCTGATTTCTCTTTGAAATAAATCAAAAGGCCTGATTGAGATCTCATCCTCCGGCGCGGTAAGTCCAAAAAGCATAGCCGTCCCGCCCCGTCCGGTCAGCTCGATCGCCATAGACATGGTGCTTTTTTGCCCAACGCATTCAATAACGTGATCCGGGCCTTGAACTTTTTCGTCTGATAAGGCCCTTTTGATATCAACCCTGGTCGGGTCGAAAGCAAGGTCTGCACCAAATGCCAAGGCCATTTCTCTTCTCTTTTGAATCGGTTCAATCACGATAATCCGATCAGCGCCAGATCTTTTTGCCAGCTGCACCATGATTTGGCCAATGGGGCCGCAGCCGATGATGGCAACCGTTTCACCCGGTTTCAGGCCGCATCGATCCATACCATGCAAACAGCAAGCAACGGGTTCTACCATCGCCCCCTCTTCAAAAGATACAGAATCCGGCAGTCTGTAAACAGCCTTTTCACGAACTTTACAATATTCAGCAAACCCACCGTCTGTCGTCGTTCCATAGCAAACCATGGATCTGCAAAAGTGTGGCCGGCCTCTGAGGCACTCCTCGCATTGCCCGCAGGTACAATTGGGATCGACACAAACTCTGTCGCCCTCTTTAATATTTTTGACTTCAGGACCTGTGCCGGCCACAACACCTGAAAATTCGTGGCCTAAAATGATTGGAAACGGATTGGGAGCCGCTCCAGATTGTCCTTGAAACAGATGATGGTCTGTTCCGCAAACACCACACACGGCAATACGGATGATGACCTCATCCTTCTCAGGCACCGGTATGTCCCGCTGCCAAAGCTCAAGCTGCAAAGCTCTCGTTAAAACCAATGCTTTCATTAAAACCTCGATGTTCGTTTTGTGTTCTGCTTCAAAACAAAAAGAAGTCAGTTTCTTTAATCAACAAATCCAGGACATGTTCTCGCATCCTTGGTCCCAGTTTCTTTTTTCTGAGCAATTCTTCAAGCGGTTCTTTGATCATCTCGTAAGGGTAATAGTCCAGAAACTTCAGAACTTTCCTGTGTAGTTTTCTTGTTGTATTGTTGGAAGGTGTTCGGTAAAACTCCTGTAAAAGAGCTTCGACAATATCGCTGCTATACGGTAAAAATCTTAAATCATTGATAAGCTTGATGCGTATATTCACTTCATCAATTGTTTCAGCCGGCCCCAGCGCGTTGTAAGAATCGACCAGGGCGCGTCGGGCATCTTCATTACCATAACACGCGCAATAACTCAGGATATCGGAAGCCTTCAATCGAATCTCAGGATCCGCATCAGAGATCTTTTCGGCAAACTCACTCACATCAGCCGTTCGCATCTTTTCTCTGTGGACTTCTGCTTCCCATTCTTCTTCACTTAAAATTTCGATTTCATCATACTCATCGCAAGCTGGCCGATCAGCCGGCATACATTTTTCATGATAAAGATCCAGGCAGCAGCTGAAGTCGTTTTTTTGAATAATTTCATCGATATAGGGCAGAAATGCCTCCTCTCTGATACAGACTCCCTGCTCGTAATCTTCAGCTGAGTTTGAGAAGAAATAGGAACAGTTCTGGCAAATCCGTTCCAGGACTATTTCTTCATCCTCGTCTTCATCATCCCGCTCATCAAAGTCATCCATGTCCTTTTCCATTTTGATTTCCTTTCGCACGTAATACAGCAACCATTACAAGCTGTTGTCGCCAAGCAGCCGATACCAGATATTCCTGAAGCGGACGGGGTTTTCGTGGTCTTGCAGCATAAGCGGGCCCACCGGCGGATGTGCTTTATAGGGCAGCGTATTCCGATAGGTCGTCGGCCCAAGGAGTTGTGTGTGGTTCTGAACAACCACCCCATTGAAAAAAACGGTTACAAAAGCCGGACGCAGCAAAGTCTCACCTTCAAAACGCGGCCCCTCCCAAATGATGTCGAAAACCTGCCATTCACCAGGTTTGCGGCAGGCATTAACCAATGGAGGCCATTGTCCATAGATGCTTCCCGTGGTTCCATCGGCATATGTTTCATTCTCATAGCAATCCAGAACCTGTATTTCGTAAAGGCCCATGAGAAAAACGCCACTGTTTCCGCGTTCCTGGCTGACGCCTCTGATTTTTGTGGGCGCAGCCCATTCGACGTGAAGCTGGCAATCACCAAAATGCTCTTTCGTTTGGATATGACCTAGGCCAGGGATCACTTCCATGTACCCATTTTCAACTTTCCAACGTGCCGCGCCGCCATCCCTGCTTGAAACCCAGTTATCCAGGCTTTTTCCGTCAAATAATATGCTTGCGTCACTGGGCGGCCTACCAGGCTCACCAGTTGGCCAGGATGGCGTACCAGGCGTCACAACGGGGGGAATCGGCCTGTTGTCATCGTGCACACGATATTTTGAATTTGGAAGAAAAGGGGTATCATC
>JAGPFK010000173.1 GCA_018056585.1 Clostridia bacterium
TGTGCGAAAGCTCGAGCAACCTCCCCTTTGACGGACACCATTTCATATCAATGGTAAAGACACCGGCTTCTTCATCCAGGGTCATAACAAAATCAGCCGCTTCTTCATTGAGGGTTCGGCTCCAGTATTCGTAGCAGCCGCGAAGACCTTTCTCAATAACCAAATCGCGCAAATTGCAGAGAAAGTGGTCTGACAGATATTCCCAGAAGGCAACAACCCCTTCATAGCCATCTTTTTTATCGAGATAGCCGAAATAAGAACTGTAGGCTGGAATAAATTCAGTACATGAAATCATATTCAGGACCTCCTTATAAAGCGCTGAACGCAGGCGCCGGTTTGCGGCTCATAGTCGATCAGCTCTGATCGGTAAGGTGTCTCGCGGCAAATACATTCATTTATAACCTCATGTGTCAGATAAAACAGCGGTGAGACTTCCTGCCCGCTTTGGCGGATATAAGAAACAGCAGGACAGACTGTTACCTGTACGATCAGAGCATCCGGATCAGACAGGCGCCGAATTTCAACCTGCCCGCCTTCAAGCGCATAAATTCGTTCCAGATAGTCTTTGAGTGGATCCAGCCCTTTTTCACGGATGGCCTGGTTTAGAGGGGCGTAATATTGAGTGGCGAACTCCGCAAGGTATTCCCGCACGGCCTGCTCACCATGCTGCATTTCCAGATAGATCAACGCAAAATTCAAAGCGCCATGGAAATCCTTATGCAGATAAGGATTATCTGAAGCATGACGGACCATTTGTAAAAAAGCCATAGATACCTCCCCTATGACCGGCCTGGGACCGGCATTTTTCGAATTCGCAAGCGGTTGAGGCAGCCCCCATCTGCGGGACTTCCGGCACAGTAAGCCAAAAGAAGACTGTCTTCATAAAAATGCATCGCTGTGTAACAGTAGCCACTATCCGGATCATCTTCAAGAATGAGAAGTTCATCCCACGTTTGACCTTCGTCCCGGCTCACAGAACAGACCAGCGGTGTACGTCCGCCATTCCAGGTTTTTGTCTGTCTGGGACGCGTAATGTATTCAGGAATGGGATTAAAAATAGCTATTAAATGATTGGTTTTTTCGTCTCTTTTCATTGATAAAGGCGAACAAGGGGAAGTAAAGCGCGAGGGCTGCGGTGCTGTCCAGGTGTTTCCCCGGTCGAAAGAAAACATTTCGTACTGTGTTCCAAGATCCGTTCGGGCCCATCCGTAAAGTGACCCGTTTTTTAGTTCAACAACGCCTGGTTCCTGAAGTCCGGATCGTGAGCAGCGGGCCTGAATTGCGCATGGGCTTGATTCATGCCATGTTGTCCCGTCATCATCTGATAAAAAATAGATGGTCGTGCTGCGGCTATCCCATGTTTCAGAACTACCGTTTTGTGAAAAAATGGTCCGGTGATAGCCTGCCGGCAGGATCAAACGCCCATCTTTGAGTCGGATGACGCGATCATTATTGGTGACATAATATCCTCTGGCCGGAACGCAACAAATCGCCTCCCCCCATGTTTTTCCCTCATCGGCTGATCGGCGAAGGTATACTTTTCCATTCCCAAATCCTCTTCGAATGAAATAAAACAAGCCTAAGTCTCCATTTTGCATACGGTTCAATGAAACACTCATGATGTTTTCTGCTTGGTCCTGTTGAGCTGAGAGAATAACCTTCTCATCAGACCAGGATTCACCTTTGTCATCCGACCAGACAGCAGCCAGATCGGCCGGTGCGTTATCAGCGGCACTGATGTGATTAAAGCGTGAATAGATAAAAATAATCCGGCCGTCTTTCAAGTTCGAAAAGGCTCCTTCACTGTTCCTTGGATTTTTTGGTTTTGGACCTAACTCCAAAACAATCTTTCCTTTCGGATCCATCGCGATTTCCTCCTCTTTCTTGGTTCTGATTTGACTATACTTCAGTCAGAAAGAGAAGTCAAAATATTTTAAATCGTTTTAATTTTTATTGACAACCCGGTTGATCGATCTTATGCTGAACATAATGGTTCGGGAATGTATGTTTGTACAGTCTGTTATTCCGGAGGGTTCAGCGGTCCCTATGAGTGGGTTTTCCAAAGTGACGATCAAAGATGTGGCCATGAAAGCTGGCGTTTCCATTGCAACCGTTTCTCTTGTGCTGAGCGGCAGCCCTAAAGTCGCAGCCAAAACAAGGCGGAAGGTCATGGCTGCTGTCGATGAGCTAAAGTATATCCCAAATGAGTATGCATCGTCCTTGCGTAAAAGCAGCCGGGAGGTCTTTGCGGCACTCATCCCAGACTTGAATCATCCTTATTACCTGGGTCTTGTGAGGGGATTGAAAGATCGATGTACGAGACAGAATATTGTCCTTCATATTTCTGAAACCAGGCATGATTACGAGACTGAAAAAGCTGAACTGCGCTTTTTGAGAGGCGTTCAGACATCTGGATATGTTTTTATCGGAACTATTTTGGATGATGACCTGATTGAATCACTCTATGGTCGCAACATTGTAACAGTTGACAAAATTTATGGTTATGCTGATCAATATCCACAGATTTTGATCAACAATCGGCAATGCACGGTTCGCGCTGTTTCTGAGCTGGTTGGAAAGGGCTGTAAAAGCATCTGGTACATGACGCCGCCGACCTTCACATTCGGTTTGACCGAACGTTTGGATGGCTACAAGGAAGGCATGGAGAATGCCGGGCTTCCCTATGCGGACCGTATCTGTGTTTCCTATGATAGCCAGATGAATATGATGGAATCCGGAATGATTCAAATGAATATGATTTTATCAAAAGACAAGCCAGATGCCCTTATCGCTGCATCCGATCTTTACGCAATTGGTGCGATGCGAGCCATTCATGAAAAGGGGCTGTCCGTTCCAGATGACATCAGTGTGATCGGCTTTGATAACAGTGAAATTGGACGGTACTATACGCCGTCCCTGACCACGTTTAGCTTGCCTCTTCGCCAGATGGGTGAGATGGCTTTTGAATTTTTAACAGGAGAGCTGGATGCAGGAATTGGGAAAATGGTTGTTCAGGCTGATTTCATCATAAGAAACAGTGTCAGGCCATAGAAGAACCGCTTATGAAAGGAGTTATTGACATGCGTGAGGGATTTTACACGGCTTTGGGAACGCCGCTTGATGAAGAGGGGCAATTGGTAAAGGAGAGTTTTATTCATCAAATTGAGGATCAGATTCGCTATGGCGCCGCAGGGTTTCTGATTATGGGGTCGATGGGGATGGGTGTTTTTATACGAAACAGCACCTATCGAGAGGTTGCGGAAGTCGGTGCGGCCGCCGTCAAGAAAGCCTGTCCTGTTTTTGTCGGCGTCACAGACACGTGCATCAGCCGGGTTTGTGATCGTATCCATTGTCTTCATGGACTGCCGATAGACGGTGTGGTTGCCACGGCTCCCTACTATCAAACAGTAACGGATCGGGAACTGATCCAGTTTTATGGAAAAATCGCTCAGCAAGCGCCTTATCCTGTTTATCTCTATGATTTGCCTTCTGCATCACGCAACAAAATTACAATCCAGACGATGATGGGTTTAAAAGATGTAAAAAACATCAAAGGAATCAAAACGGGTGATTTTGAGTTAGCCAAAACACTGGAAAATAAAATATCGGCGGGTGAATATCCTGCTGACTTTCATGTTTTGTACAGCGGCCTGGATCATTTTGATGAAGCCTATAAACAAGGAATCAAAAAAAATCTCGATGGCATGTTCGCTTGTACAGGTCAGCTGGCTGAGTCTATGTACCGGGCATTGGCTGCGGGTGACTTTAAGACCGGCTCTGAAAGGCTGAGGGATATTGTACGCCTGCGGGACATTTTTGCCGAAGAGCAGATCTTTCCATCCTTTACTTATGCAATGAATTTACTTGGCTATGATGGTCTTTTTCATCCGGATTATTTTTTCATGCCCAGCCCGGCTCAAAAAGAAAAAATAAAGGCTTGCATGACCGAATTGCACTTTATTTAAAGATTTGGAGGCGCCGATATGTCGTCTTTCATATTTAAAAACTGCCGAATTGTAACCAGGAACAAGATTTTTGATGACCATTTTGTTCTTGTTGTGGATGGCCGCATCCAAAATGTTCTGCCGGTCGGTCAAGCGGGGTCGTTTTTGCCGGATGATGCGAAAGTGATTGATGGCAGCGGACGATATCTTGTTCCTGGTTTCATTGATCTGCACATCCATGGGGCCATGAATCATCTGGCGGATTGGGGCCCGGATGAATTGGGAAAACTTTGTGAAGTCCTGCCTTCTTTTGGTGTCACAGGCTTTCTGCCTACTTTGACACCACCAGATCGTGAAAAAGAAACAGAGCTCTTTAAAGCGATGGCTTCACGGTCGTATGCCGGCGCAACAGTCCTTGGATTTTTCCTGGAAGGCCATTATCTGGCATTGACCGGCTCGTTGACAAATCTGCCACAGGATTACAGCAGAGAAGGTGTTTGCAGGCTCATTGACTTATTTAAACCATATCCGGTTATTTTTGGTATTTCGCCTGAAATACCGGGTATCTTTGATCTTCTGCCCATGATGACAAAGTT
>JAGPFK010000174.1 GCA_018056585.1 Clostridia bacterium
GTATCGGACAGCTTCCCCAGACGTAATCCCCCTGACCCAGGGCGATCCCAGTTTGCGCCACCAAATTCATTTTCCGCTACCGCGATCAGGGCGATCCCAATTGAGTCCTTTTTGGCATACCAAGGTCGGTAACTTTCATCTAAATTGCGACCAGCGCCTACATGACCGATTCCCTTTTGATCCAGCAAATCAAGTGTATCGGTCACGCCCTTTGGGCCATAATCGCCAATGTGGTTGTTGGCCAGAATCGCGCAGTCAAACTGTCCTGCTTCTAGAAAGCAACTATTCTCAGGAGCACCTTTTAGATGTGGGCCGCTTTTGGGAATGGTTGTTGTTTCATTGGTTAATGGATTTTCCAGGTTGATGACGCGAAAATCAGCCTCCTGTAAAATCGGGTGGATTTGGCTTAAGATCTGGTTCGAATGCTCATGATTGATTTTATCGCTGACGTTTCGAAAACAAAGATCGCCCGCAACAATGATTTTTACAGATTGTCTCATATGAACATGCATTCCTTTCACTTCACTCAGATATTTCACGTTAGGCACGAATGAGATCGACTGAGCCGGATAACAACCATTTTTCTATAGCAACCCAAACTGGTCTTCATGATAAAATGATAGCATCCATTGAAGTTATAGGAAAGTCATTTATTCAAGACTAACTTTTTCGTCACCTTTGAGGTTCATCCCATGACCATCTAAAACTATTCCTCAAGAATTAAATAGTACATCGACTGGCATGTCTCGCCCAAGTGGAATTTTAATTGACCTCCCTCATAAGTGGAAGGAATGCGACCCGTGTAAAAACCTTCCGGGCCAATAGACCATACAGTCAGATTCTTTCGGTCTGTTTTGATGGTCACATCCGCTTCTATGACTTCAATGAGAACAGGAGGCTTTCCTATGTCAAGCACTTCCGTTTTCTCTTCATTATACTTCATATCGGTATTTTCTGCTCGGCCAACCGTTGTCAGCAAGAGATTATCTGACTGTTTGATGGCTTTATCTGTCAATGAACTCAACGCAATAACGGCATACTCATTCTCAACTTGAACAGACAAATCTTGTGTTTCAACCAGACCAGCTTCGCCAAGGAAGCCATAAATACATTGGCTTCTCGGGCTGTCAATTGTACCTATCCTTTTTTCCCAACTGCGCCAGAGTTCTCCCGTATCGGATTCAACCGCTCCTGTTGATTCATCAAACAGACAGGCATCCGGTGAAATGACAAGATCCGCGCCATGGGGTTGCCCATCAAAGACCAATCCAACCCGATGCCTTTCCGTCACTAAACGAAGAGCAGGCGTGTTGGCTGGCGTCCGTGTCAAATGATCCATGGCGATCGCAATGGACTTTTCTGCCGGCTTAATGTCCCCTCTTCTCATCATCAGAGCAGCGTGATAGAAGAGGCCGAATTTTGCAGGATCAATCCAGGTTGAAAATATACCTTCACGATAAGGCACATTGCAGATAGACCGTGCCGTTATTTCTTTTCCGATCACTTTCTGATCTCGTCTTGTTGCATACATATAGGTATGGATGGTAAAGCCAGACCAACCCTGGAGGCAGCCCACGGCAGCCAACAGGAGAGAGCTGTCAGCGCGCCATTCATTAGGCCACGGAACATCCCATTCAGAAACAAAAAACGGCCGATCAGGCGAGCGGTTAAAACTCAAAGTTGGCAGCATGGCATCTTTTTGCGCCACCATGGGCCGATTATCAAATTCCTTAACGAATTCTTTCCAGCCCCAGCCATAGAAATATGCGTGGCTGTCATCATAATCGAGGACCTTTTGTGTCTTTGTATTGGCAGCGTTGATACTCCAGTTTGTTCCAGTTATGGGGATTTTAACACCAATATCTCGCATAAAATCATAAATTTCACGGTAGTATTTTTCCTGAACATACATTTTAAAACGAATCATCGTCTCATCTTGCGAATTGAAATCAACCGCTTCCAAGGGATAATCAATTTTTTCCCTCTCCAACCACTCTTTCATTTGCCAAACCAACTCAGAGTGGTATGGCTCAACATCAAACTTAAAGCGGCTGTTGAAAAGGTCACATTCATTGGTTATTTCAGAGAGAATAAAAACGGGGTCGTCCTTGTAAGCCAAGCCCGTATAAGGATTGATGTGATTCCAGATGTTGTTGATAAATTCTTTTTGCAGATCAATCAGTTTTCTTGAAAAAATGCTGTAAGGCTTGGCTGAATCGGATAACAGAAACGCATTTTCAACACCATCGCCTGATTTGAATTTACGGTATGTCATCATATCGAGATAACAATAGATTCCCTCCTGTTTTAAACAGTAAATCAGATAATCCAGCCGTTTCATGCTTTCTGGATCCAGCCGCCTGGTGGTCTTGATGCGTTCGCCTTTTGTGAACTGAAAAATATTGGGTGTGGCCCATTCGGCGTCGAGCTGATGAAAGCGCACCACATTCAAGCCGACTTTTGCAAGTCTCTTTGCTGTTTTCTCACTGTAGTCAAAATCAGGAAAATTTGCGCCGCTGTTAAAATTAGTGCCCCAAAAAAGTCCGGGCGTCCCATCTTCAAAAACAAAAGCATCGCCTTTTACTTTAAGAAAACCATGTCGGCCGGCCGGTTTTTCATGCTTAAAGACAAATGAAATGTCTACGGGTGCTTCGTCCCAGTAAAACGGGTAAGGTGTGAATTTAGTCATTGTTCGTTCTCCTTTCGATTCAATCGGTTAAAATATATCGCTTGATCAGATCATGGAGATATTCAGAAGAGCGCAAAGCTGTGTCATTTCATCCGTGATATCACCATAAGCAATAATCGTATGCTGTGACGTGATTTGATTGACAAAATCTTCCACCGGTTCGTCCAGGATCACCTCTAAACTGGGAAGCTGTGGCGCCGGCTGTTCCCATCCGTATTCCTCCCATTTACGCGGTTGAACGGCTTGCCCGCAAGCCATATGAAGCTTATAGCGACCGCGGCTTTCCATCAGCCTCAGCAAAGTAACCGGTCCATCTTTCACTTTTGATATGTTCAGCAAGCTGGGGTAAAAGTGTCCGAATTTGGCAGGGACGACACGCACACCCTCTTTGCAAACGGCAGCCGGCACATAGTCTGGTACACCAATGAGAACGCGGTCTGGAAAATATTCGTAATACTCCATGTAAGGCGCCGATTGTCCCGTCAAAAAGCGAACCATCAGTTGGGTCACGTTCCCGATGATATCGTTTTCCGGCGTTGTGCAAAGGCCAAGCCGGTCAGAAAGCAGCATAAAGACCATGGCGGGCGGAAAACCTTCCAGTTTTTTCATGCCATCCACATCGACCAGCGTTAGCGCGTCGTAACGTCGTTTTTCAACTTTCTTTTTCAGCGCCAGGTAATAACGGGCACCGCGTGTCAGTATATCGGGATCCGGTTCTTTTTCAAAGATCCAGTTTTGCAGGCAGTAGTCGACGGTTTCCTGAACGTCCTTTTCATCCAGATCATCCAGGCCGCGAACCATTTCAAGCATCTCAAAGCACTCAACTTCAATGCCAATCTCGCGGCGCAAAGATAGAATATCTGCGCTTGTGCCATAAAGTAACATGTCACGATACCCCATCGACCCGATGCGCGCACCCCGCAACAAGTTTGCTGCGCGCGCTGCCTGGCCAAACGCGCTGATTTTTTGAATGGGTATCGAATCAATGGTGTTGTACACATACCGGAATCGATAGCCCAGCTCTTCCATGACTACACGCAGGGCGCTGGTTCCGGCCTGAGGAGCCGTTGTGATCAGCCGTTCCCCCTCGACCCAGCCCGTCAGGCCCCATAAAAGCATGGGAATATGACGAAATTGATCCGTAACACGAATCACGGCATGTGTTGGAATCCAACCGGCGATACAAATAACAAGCAAATCAAAATCCTGGCCTTTTAAGGTGCAAATGGCCTGGTCAGCTTCAATATAGTCCTCATCGTCCCGAACCGGTCCCGCTGAGTGAACTTCCCAACCGATCTTCCTGAGTTCGTTTGCCGCATCTGCGCAGAGTTTTTCAATTTTTTCTTTTGGCGTGTTCACTTCCCCGAAACCGACAAATCCCGCTTTAATTGAACGCATACAAAGCCGCCTTTCTCGTTATCGAAAATTTTCGCTTTGAATCATCGACTCATTTTGCTCTTGCTTGTAGTATAATTTACCTTTTATTCGATGTCAACACCGATAAATAAGGGTTCTAGGGATAAAACGACTCATTTCATTCTTTTGTTTTCGTCATATTGACTTAGATTTCGAAAAACATTAAACTGGATGTACCAAGCCTAACGTCCACATGGCTTGATTAAATAATCGAGGTGATCCCGATGCTTCCCTACCAAAATCCGGATTTATCAGAAGACGAAAGAACAGCTGATCTGCTTTCACGTATGACACTGGAAGAAAAACTGGCTCAAATGCACATGATCGTTCAGATTGACCGTTTATTGGATGGCGGTTCTTTTTCTGAAGATAAGGTTTTTGAACCGCTGCGCTATGGCATAGGCGCAACCTACAGCGCCGATGAT
>JAGPFK010000175.1 GCA_018056585.1 Clostridia bacterium
GGAGAGAACCATCTCATGGCAAAACCCCTTTGGAATGGTCGTTTTCGCAAAGCGACAGATGAAAAAGTTAAAGCTTACAATTCATCGATTCAAGTCGACGCACGACTGTATCGCCAAGACATCATTGGAAGCCTGGCTCATGCAGCCATGCTGGCCAAGCAAGGCATCATCAGCCCTGAGGATGAAAAAGCCATCCGTCAGGGCTTGACTTTGATCCTTGAAGACCTGGATAACGGCCGGCTTCAGATTGATCCGGAGGCGGAAGACATTCATCTGTTCATAGAAACGGAACTCACGCGGCGTATCGGTGAACCGGGCAAGCGCCTGCATACCGGACGCAGCCGCAACGATCAGGTTGCGCTCGATCTGCGGCTTTATCTTCGTGATGCGGCAAATGACATACGTGCCGGATATCTTGCCCTTTACAATACATTGATTGATGTTGCGCGTTCGCATCTGCACACCGTTATGCCGGGCTATACACACTTGCAGCGTGCCCAGCCGGTCACCCTGGCCCATCACCTGATGGCCTATGTTGAAATGCTTTCCAGGGATATTGACCGTCTTGATGACTGCGTCTCGCGGATGGATGTTATGCCGCTTGGCTCAGGAGCCCTTGCCGGCACAACATATCCACTCGATCGGGAGGCGGTTGCCAAAGCCCTTTCGTTTTCAAAAATCAGCCTGAACAGTATGGATGCCGTTTCTGATCGTGATTTTGTTATCGAATTGGCGGCTGACTTATCGATTTTTATGGTTCACGCTTCACGTTTGTGTGAGGAAATCATCCTGTGGTCCTCGCAGGAATTTGGTTTCATTGAACTTGACGATGCTTACTGCACCGGCAGCAGCATGATGCCCCAAAAAAAGAACCCGGACGTTGCCGAGTTGACAAGAGGTAAATCCGGCCGCGTTTTCGGCCATTTGATGGCACTCTTGACCATGATGAAAGGGCTGCCATTGGCCTACAACAAGGATATGCAAGAAGACAAGGAAGCCATCTTCGATTCAATTGATACCGTATTGCTTTGCCTGCCCGTCCTGAAAGGCATGATTGAGACCATGACCGTTCGGACAGACCGGATGGCAAAAGCCGCATCGGCAGGCTTCACAAACGCGACAGACCTGGCCGATTATCTTGTGTCTAAAGGACAAGCGTTTCGGACAGCTCATGAAACAGTGGGTAAAATGGTCCGTTTCTGTCTGGATCGAGGTTGTGCTTTAGAAGATCTTTCTCTTGTTGAAATGAAATCTTTCTCCGACCTGATTGAGCCGGATGTCTATGAAGCCATCAGCCTTGAAAATTGTATTCAACGCCGAAATATCCCTGGTGCACCGGCCCCTGAGGCTGTTCAAGCTGCGCTTGATCAAGCCGCCGCCCGGTATCGATGACTGGTCTGATCTTCGTCTTTCTTACAAATCCTCAATCTCCGGATCATATTGATAGGCGAGTTCCTGCCACTTTCTTCCCTCATCTTCGAGGCCCAGAATTCGATAAAGGCGCGCCTTGCCATGACAGGCATCGGCACTGTGCGGATCCAGCTTAAGCGCTTTATCATAGCAACGCTGGGCTTCGTCGAATTCACACAACTGAGCCAATGTATTGCCTTTCCCGATCCAGGCTGTGATGTGGTCTGGTACGAGATCAATCGCCCGTGAAAAAGCCGCGCTGGCCTCCTCAAACGTGCCGCAATAGTAAAGGATGAGCCCCTTGTTACACCAGGCATCCGGATAGTCATCCGTCTCAGCAAGTGCCCGGTTAACCAGCCGGAGGGCTTTTTCATCATCCCCCTCCAGATATGTAAAGTAAGCCAGCTCATTTAGTGCAAAAGGGTTGTGGGGCTCAAGAGACACGGCGCGTTGCAACAAGCCGTGGGCAAGGTCATATTCTTCCCTGTGAATGGCAATCAGCCCCAGCATAACATAGGCATTAGCGTAGGAAGGGTCGATCTGCAGACACCGGCGGCAAGCTTTTTCACATTCTTTGATGTAGCCGGCGGCAAAAAAGAGATCTGCCCGCTCATATTCGATATCCGGATCTTCAGGATAAATTTTCCGCAGCCGGCTAAAACAGCTCAGAGCCTTATAGTCCTGCCCCATCATAGAGAGGCATTTCCCTTCGCCGCGGAGGGCGTCATATGCTTCTGGTTCGTATTGCAGAATTTTTCGAAAATCATCTAGCGCTTCCTCATATTCGCAAAGCTGCATATGAACAAAGGCTCGTGCCAGCAGACTATTCGGGTTTTCCGGCGCAATCAAGCAGGCTCGATCGGCATCCTCCTTTGCTTTCTCATAACGTTCCATCAAAAAAAAGATATTTGATCGCAAGCAATAACCAACATAGTCTTCCGGGTAGATCAAAACCAGACGATCACAAATCTGTAAACTCTGATCATAGTCGCCCATCTGTTTTAAAACCCTGATCTTCATGAGAAGGAGTTCGTATTGGTCCGGCAGCAAGGCCAGTGCCTGATTCACAAAGCAAAGGGCACCTTCCGGATGATTCTGAAACTCAAGCATGATGATGACTTCAAGAATAAATTCACAGCCATCGCCATAATCCGGATGTTCAACACAGCATTTTATCCATTCCAGCGTAATCTGAAAAACATCATCAACTTGATTTTGCCGCCTCGCCATCTCGAGACGTTGCATAACATCGAGGCGCTTAAGAAGAGCCGGGCTGATCTTATTTTGACGGGCTGCGTTCAGATCCCGCTCGATTTTTTCTTTTATTTCAGGTGGCCATTCATCCAGCAACGTCGCCAGATAAAGCCTCAGAACCGGTGCCCAGTGAAAGGCAAGGCGACGGTCCAGAGCATCAACCTGCGGATATTTTTTTCTTTTTGAATGAATCATCACAGAGCTCATCCAATCATCGAGCCGGAGATAAGCAAAATAAGGGCTTTCGGTTTCTGCCTGCAATAAAAAAGAAACAAGCTGATGGCATAAAAAATTCTGACCGCTCTTTGAAAGACTGTCAAACAGCGCACCAGCTTCTTCATGCGCGCCTTGCATCAGAAGATGAACGACAGAAATCGTTCGATAAAGGCGGCCGCCCGGACTGTCAGGGTCACCTGGAAAAGCGGGTATAGGCTCATCGGAAGACAAAACCTTTAGAAGGCGCTCGTCATCTTCGAGCAGATAAATCCATTCTCTGTCCGATCGCATCAATGATATCCCTCATTTGAACTGTAAATCGTTGTGCCGCATGGTTAATCATGATCTATGGGGCCGCTGCAAGTCAATGGACAACAAAAGCCGTTCACCAAGCTGCTTGAGGCGCTGATCCAGTTCCAAAATATCAATCGTTATTTCACTGATGTCAACCACAATCACCATCGTACAAAAACCCTGCAAGGTTGAGAGTGAAATTTTTCCGATATTGACCTGAGCATTTGCCAGCAGGCTGCTGATCTCGGCAACAAGACCGATTCGGTCAGGCCCGGCGACAAAGATGACAGCAGATTGTGAGATGTGTTCATTCTGTTTCCAATCATTCATATTCAACCAAGGGTATAGCCAGTTCGGCATCCGGATAAGTCTTTTGGGCTTCTGTTAAAACTTCGTGTGGATCAATCCGAGGATGCAGATGACTGAGCAACAGTCGTTTAACCTGACAGGTACTGGCTAATGTTCCGCACTCCGCCGCTGTCATGTGCATCATGATTGGCTTTCGTAACCGCTCAACGGAGCCGGCATCCATGATGGCCAAGTCGGCATTTAAAAGCAAGGGCTGCATGGCTGCGCAAGGGACTGAATCGGCTGTCATCGCCAGCTTCTTCCCGTCTTTCTCGATGCTTAAGCCATAGGTTTCCACCGGATGCTCAACAGCAAAAAATCGAACAGTCGCACCATACATATTCATCTCACAGCCAGCATTGATCTGACCAAGAATAAAATCCCCATCGCTTCTCAACTCATCTAAAACGGCCTCCGGCGTTGCCGGCGCAATCACAGGAATAGGCGGACGTGAGATGCCAAACTTTCGGCTCATATCTATGGCATATTTCAGGACCTGCATGTCGCTGATATGGTCATAATGCAGATGAGTCAAGACGATCGCGTCCAGTTCATCGATCCGAATAAAGCGAAACAAAGCTGACAGGACACCACTGCCGCAATCGATCAGAATGTGATGCCCGCTTGTTTCAAGCAGATAGCCTGATGTTGCGCCACCTGCTGATGGAAACCCTCCGCATACACCCAAGACAGTCAATTTCAAAAACAGTGTCACCTCTATTTCTTTATAGCTATTTTACCATATTTTTTGTACGGATAATCTTATATCCTTTCCTCTTTGTCCTTTAAGAAACACCAACCTGCCGGCGTCAATACCAGATCCAGCCGCTGATCATGTTTTTCTGCCGGCAGATGCTTAAGAACCTGAAAGGAATAACCGACGCCGATTCGCATCGTTTCAGGCGGCAGCAAGGCGAGCCATTTATCGTAATAGCCTTTGCCCCATCCAAGACGGTTTCCAGACAGATCAAAGGCCAGGCCAGGCAC
>JAGPFK010000176.1 GCA_018056585.1 Clostridia bacterium
TCACAACAGATACGATGAGTCCGGGGGAAAGCACAAAGGTGCCGGACTTTTCATCCGAAACATCCATTCACTGAACTTTTTCCCGGAAAACACAAAACGGTTCGAAATCTGATCAGACAAAGATGAGGGCAATGAATTCATGATTTTTGACAATGCGCTTCTGGTGGGCAACCAGGTCCTGATTCTGTTTTTGTTGATTTTTGTCGGCTTCTTGTGCCGCCGTTTTCACCTGATTGACGAAAATGGCATCCATCAATTAACCAATTTATTGCTGGTCATCATCACACCCTGTGTGATTATTCTTTCTTTCCAAATGCCTTTTGATCGTTCTCTGATTAAAGGTATTTTAATAGCCGGCGGTTTTGCGATCTTAACACATGCTTTAGGCGCCGTGATTGCTCACCTTTGTTTTCGCAGACAAGAAGCGGAACGCCGACGTGTTCTTGAGTTTTCAGTTGTCTTTTCTAACTGTGGTTTTATGTGCCTGCCGCTTCTGGACGCGGTCCTGGGCAGCCGGGGTATCTTTTTCGGATCCATTTATATTGCCGCTTTCAATATCATTCAATGGACGTATGGGCTTTTGCTCATGAGTGGTAAACAGCATAGTATGAATCTGAAGCGGGCGTTGATCAACCCGGGAACAGTCGCTTTTTTCATTGGTTTTCCACTGTTCCTTTTAGGTCTTCGTCTGCCTTCGGTGCCAACCCGGGTCTTGGAGTACATCGCTTCTATGAATTCGCCCGTTGCCATGATGGTAATTGGCGCGCAAATGGCTGCCGTCAAACTGGACCGCTTGTCCAAGCCGGCTTCGGTTGCGCTGGCCATCAGTCTGCGCTTGCTGATCATACCGCTGATCATGCTGGGTTTATTGCTTCCTTTTTCCGTCGACCGGACGTTAGCCCTTTCCTGCCTGATTCCAGCCGCGGCACCTTCGGCGGCGGCCACTGCTATTTTTGCCACCCGTTACCAGCAGGATACGGATCTGGCTACCCAGTTGGTCACCTTGTCGACGCTGCTATCCATTATCACCATGCCCCTGATGATTCTGATTTATGAGGCACTGGTCTGATTCTTTTTTATCTTCAATTTGCATCAGTGAAGGAATAAAAAAACATAAAACGCCAATGATCACACTGATCAGGCCAGGGACAAAAACCAACGGCATCAGGCCGATGATATTGGCCAGCGGTCCTGAAATGGCAAGACTTAATGGCATGGATGCCATGCAAATGACCGCGGCGATCGACATCACACGCCCCTGCATGTGCTTTTCAACCTGTGCCTGCATGATGGCGGTCGCCGGTGAATTAATATAAGCGGATGACAGACCGCAAATAGCGATTAAAATGAGGACGATGAAGAAACGGTCTTCTGGAACCAGGGCAATGGCTAAAACAGAAAGTCCGCTGATAATCTGCGCAATGTTGATGCTGAGGATCTTTTTTTTAAAACCACCCCAAATAGACAGCGAAAGGCTTCCAGCAATCACCCCAAGCGATAAAGCCATTTCAAAAAGCCCATATTCTTTTGCTCCACCGTTAAAAGTTCGGGTGATGATTAAAGGCATCATGGAAAGCATGGGAGCCAGCAAAAAATTAGCCAGGCTGAAAACGATGATGAGCGTCAGAAGGCCTTTCCATTCTATGACGTAACGAAGACCTGACTTCAGGTCTGAAAGATAAGAAAGGAGATTGCTTTCTTCCGGGTTTTTTAAAGCCACGTCTGGAATAGAAAGCGGGACCAGCAGTAAAATGGCAAAGCAAGCTGTGACCACATCAATCATTAAAATCTGATCAAGCGAAAACAAGTCAACCAGCAGGGCGCCTAAAAGGGGCGAAAGCAGCCCAATGCCGGATTGCAACATTTGCGTGACAGCTGCCGTGCGAACAAGGTGCTGTTCCGGAGCGATCAGAGGCGTAATGGTATCAAATGCGGGCTGATGAAAAGCGCTGCCGATTGCCCGTAAAAACAAAAGAACAAAAATCAGCCAGACGGGCTGGATCCCAAATGACATAAATACGGCCATGAATAAGGTGATCAATGCGATGAACCCATCTGCCAGCATCATGATGAGCCGCCGGTTTACACGATCGGCGATGACCCCGGCAATGGGCGAAAGCAAAATGACAGGCAACAATCCGGTTAACGCGGATAATGACAAAATAACCGTTGAGTTTGTTTTTTGAGTCAGCCACCAGATGATAGAAAACTGAACCAACCCGGATCCCAGCAATGAAAAGACCTGCCCGGTAAGAACAAGGGTCATTTTCACCTGCCAATTGAAAGTCAAACGCTTCAGCGCCATAAAAACTCCCCGATCTTTGTTCGGAACACGAATTATAGGACCTGAATGATGGCTGTTTCAGATGGCAGCGGACTGCCATCTACCCGGATTGTTATGTTTTCATCTTTGGCACGCACCACGGCAAGAGACCGGCCGTAGTAAGTGGTAAAACAACCGTCTCCGTACCGTTCCTCCGTACAGGGATTGGCGCTGCCAAATGCCAAAAGGGTGCCCCCCTCGATCAAAACAGACAGTTTGATATCCGAATTGCTTTCCACGATATCGTTCTCCCCGACCAGATCGATATTCACATAAACAATTTCACCTGGTTTGACCGCTTGTTTTTCAGGCGCAACCCTGATTTTCAGATCGCCTGTTGCAGAGACAAGCTGATTTTTCAGTTCTTTGCCGTCTTTATCACAGGCGATGGCTTCCAGTGTGCCAGGCATATATGTTGTTTTGAATAGCGCTTTATGATTTTTTACCTTCTTTTTGCCGATTTGTTTTCCGTTTAGCTTGAGCTCAACAGACGCCGCGTCTGTGTAGACTTCGACCATGGCCTGATTTCCTTCACAACCGCGCCAGGACCAGCTATCCAGCGCATTGGTACCGCGCCAGGGTGATTTCGACGGCTTTTTCCCTGGCTTATTAACCGGGCGCACCCCGATATAGGGCTCTTTTTGTAAACCCCAGACTGTTTTCGCATAGGCTGCTTCGGCACCGATATGACCAAGGATATCAATGGCGCCCACATCTGCCAGGAGCCATGGATAGGGTTTATTGAAACCGCTTTCGTCAGTTGACCAGGCGCCGATGCCAACCTCCCCAAGATAATCCCAGGCTGTCCACATGAAATCCCCGATCAGATAGGGATATTGTTTAACCATGGCCCAGTTTTTCGAAATATCCATGGGAAAGGTTTCTGTTCCGACAATCACACGCTCAGGGTGTTTTTTTCCGTCCTTTTTGTATCGGCCTGACGCATAGTTGTATCCGGCTATATCCAATACATCCAGAACCGGTGATGTCGCTTCATCAGCTTTTTTTGAATTTGCGGCTTTGTTCATTTGGGTTCCGACTAAGTATGTCATCAAGTTAAACAGGGTGCTGCCGATCTTTTTCTTTTTGGCCGGCTTTTCCTCCATGGCCAGGCCGCCTTCATCTTTATAAATGTTTTTCCCTTTTTTAGCCATGTGAATCAACATCAGATTGATTCCAGCGGTGACAGGCCGGCTCGGATCAAGCTCGTGGATCATCTCTGTCATCTCGCGCGCCAGATCGACACCTTCTTTTGTCGCAGGCTCGGTGACCTCATTACCGATCGAATAAAAAACAACGCTCGGATGGTTATAATCCCGATCCACCAAGGCTCTGATATCGGAGCGATACCACTGCATAAAGTGCGTCGCATAGTCGTATGGGGTTTTATGGCGATACCACATGTCCCATGTCTCATCCATGACATAGAGGCCATATAAATCGCATGCCTCAATCATGGCTTTCGAAGCGGGATTGTGTGCGCTCCGGATGGCGTTATAACCTGCTTCTTTTAAGATGCGCACCCGGCGCGCCTCAGATTCAGCAAAAGAACGGGCGCCTAAAATGCCATTATCATGGTGAACGCAGCCGCCGCGCAGCAACGTTCGCTTCCCGTTGATATAAAAGCCCGTCCGGTCAAAGCTTATGTTTCGGATGCCAAATGTCTCCTCGACTTCATCTAAAACAAAACCCTCTTGGGTCAGCGTGACACGGCACTGGTATAAATCCGGTGTCTCTGCGCTCCATAGATGCGCGTCGGGAATCTCAAGCGTGACCTGATCGCCTGAACCTTGCGCAACGATTTTGCCTTTATATAAAACACAAACGCCGACTTCTCCTCCTGTATGTTTTGTCTCAATTAAAATCCGCGCCGGATCAATGGACAAAGTCGTGATCTTGACTCCTTCATGCCATATGAAACTCTTACCGGCATGATACAACCAAACCGGGCGGTAGATGCCGCTGCCGGTGTACCAGCGGCTGTTCGGCAGCTGACTGTTGTCTGCTGTGACCTTTATGGTATTATTCTCACCATATCTTAAAAACGCATCAGCCTCGACGGTAAAGGGGCTGTATCCATAAGGAACGCCACCGGCTTCCTTTCCATTGAGGAAGACCTTCGCTTGATGATAAACGCCTTCGAATTCAAAAAGCAC
>JAGPFK010000177.1 GCA_018056585.1 Clostridia bacterium
TATTCGATGGGCATGCACAGATTTGGGAATGCAGACTACTTTACTCTGCAGATCCCAGCGCAGAACGATTTGAGCGGGTGTTTTATTGTATTTTTTAGAAAGATCGACCAATACAGGTTCATCCGTCACGTGGCCTCTCATCAACGGGCTGTAAGCTTCAACCTGGATCCCTTTGCTTTGGCAGTAGTCGATCAGTTCCTGCTGATTAAGCCAAGGGTGACGTTCAACCTGGTTTACGGATGGAATGACCCCCGTTTCGCGTTCGAGTCTCTCCAGATGATGAATATGGAAGTTGCTGACTCCAATAGCACGAGCCAAGCCATCTTTCTGAAGCTGAATTAAAGCTTTCCAGGCTTCGACAAATTTGTTGCGACGCGGAAGGGGCCAGTGGATCAAATAGAGGTCAACAAAATCAAGTTGCAATCGGGAAAGCGAGTCTTTGCAGGCTTGGATCGATGCATCATAGCCTTTTACATGGTCTGTATTCCAAAGCTTTGTAGTAATAAACAATTCATCCCTGGGGACACCAGATTTTTTCAAAGCGGTGCCGATCTCTTTTTCATTATGATAAGCTGCTGCCGTGTCGAACGATTGATACCCCACCTGAAGGGCTGCATCAATAGCCGATTCAATGGTGCTTGCATCTTCAACACGCCAAAGCCCAAGACCAAGCCAGGGCATTTTAACGCCATTATTGAGCGTGGTGCGATCCTTAATGCTTTTAATCATGAAGTCACATCCTTTAACCAATCTTTCTTTTAAGTATAACATAGATCTTAAGGAGATCGATTTTGATTGTAACCGCAGCGATCATGCTATAATTGAAATAATGATAACAAGCTGCACAGGGGTGATGAGATGAGTTTAAAAACAACAAAACCAGCTTCGATGAAAAATGTTCGGATTAAAAATGGGTTCTGGGAATTTTATCAGAACCTCGCCTTCAATACGATGATTCCATACCAATGGAAAGCACTGAATGATCAGATACCGGACGCGCCTCCTTCTTACAGCATTTATAATTTTCGGCTGGCTGCCCGAAAAAATCAGGGATTGCCTTTAGATGGTCCTTTTAAAGGCAATGTTTTTCAGGATTCCGATTTGGCCAAATGGCTTGAAGCGGTTGCAGGACAACTGGCTGTCGCCCCTGATCAGGCATTGGAACAAAGAGCCGATGAAATCATTGATCTGATTGGGTCTGCCCAGGAACCGGACGGTTATCTCAATACCTACGGCACACTGGTCCTTGGGGATAAGCGCTGGAGCAATCTGCGTGACGAGCATGAACTTTACTGCAGCGGTCACATGATCGAAGCAGCGGTTGCTTATAATGAAGCAACAGGGAAACGTCAGTTTCTTGACATAATGGAAAAAAACGTTGCCTGCATTGCTTCTGTATTCGGACGCAAGCCGGGCCAATTGCGTGGTTATCCAGGCCATCCTGAAATCGAACTGGCTTTGATGCGTCTCTATCAGGTCACCGGCAATCCGGACCACCTCGATTTGGCTTTGTATTTTATTACAGAACGAGGCCAACCCCCTCTTTATTTTGAAGAGGAAGCCAAAAGGCGCAATGAAACGACAAATTGGATGGCAACGGTGATGGATCCGCCCTTAAAATATAATCAATCCCATTTACCCTTAACTTTACAGCAGACCTTGGATGGTCACGCTGTCCGTGCTCTTTACCTCTTGTCCGGGCTCATCGATGTAGCGGCTGAAACAGAAACAGAAGAATTGATGCAAGCAGCTTACCGGCTTTGGCATAACTGTATACGGCATCGGATGTATGTGACCGGCGGTGTCGGCTCGACTCACCATGGAGAAGCATTGACTTTTGATCATCATTTGCCCAATGAAACGGCCTATGCAGAGACCTGCGCTTCTATCGCTCTGGTTTTTGCGGCACGACGCATGCTGGAGCTTCAGCCGCGATCAGATTATGCCGATATCATGGAACGGGCTTTGTACAACACTTGCCTTTCAGGCGTCCAGCTGGACGGGACACGCTTTTTTTATGTTAACCCGCTTCAGGTCTGGCCTGAAGCGGTCAAAGGCGATTGCGACCATTGGCATATTAAACTGGAGCGGCAGAAATGGTTCGGCTGCGCGTGTTGCCCGCCAAACCTCGCGCGTCTCCTGACATCTCTTGGACAATACTTTTATACATGGAATGAACACACTGTCTATCTTCATCTGTATGGGAGCCACGAAGCTTATTTTGAACTGGGAAACGGATCCGTCCATCTCTTTTGTCAGACAAACTATCCGGCAGACGGACGGGTCCAGATCAATAAAGAAGGGGCTGCCTGCCGTCTGGCTCTGCGAATCCCAGGCTGGTGCCGTAACTTTACAATGACGGTTTCAGGTCTTGCGGTCAACCCAGAGCAGGAGTTCGGCTATGCCCTGGTTGATTGCCCGGCGGGCTCATTGTCGGTTTGCATGAACTTTGAAATGGAGCCGAGGCGTGTCGTCTGTAACCCGGCTGTTCCGGAGAATATCGGCAAGGTCTGCTTACAGCGTGGACCCATCGTTTATTGCCTTGAAGAAGCAGACAATGGCCCACAGTTATGGCGGCTCTCCCTGCCGGCCAACAGTCCGATTGAAGAAAACGGTCAGGCCGGGTTGCCCGGCTTTATTCCAAACCTTCAATCAGACGGCTATCGTCTGTCTGATGACGCTGATAACTTGCTTTACCGGTTCGATGAACGATTAAATAGAAAGCCGGTCAAACTGACTTTCGTCCCCTATTTTGCCTGGGGAAACAGAATGCCCGGGGAAATGCTTGTATGGGTCCACGAGGGAACGGCTTTTTCTATTTCAGATGAATCATAAGGAGGCTTTGTTATGAAACGACAGGAAAATCTGCCCAAAACGATGAAAGCGGTGGTCTGTCATGGCCCATTGGATTATCGTCTGGAGGAAAGACCTCTTCCAACCATAGACGAAGATGAGGTTCTGGTAAAAATTGAAGCATGCGGTATTTGTGCAGGAGATATCAAGTCATACCGGGGTGCGGCGATGTTCTGGGGCGGTGGTGTTTTGCCTCCATGGAATGATGCGCCGGTTATACCGGGTCATGAATTTATCGGCCGTGTGGTTGCAATAGGCGATGAAGCAGCCGCCCGCCACCATTTAAAATTGGGCGATCGCGCCATCGCCGAACAGATTGTCCCTTGTGGCGCCTGCCTCTACTGCAAGACAGGAAGGTACTGGATGTGTGAAAAGCAGAACATCTACGGCCATCAAAAAGAAATCGCAGATGGAGGGATGGCTGAATATATGCGATATGGGCGTCGATCTGTTATCCATAAGGTGCAAGATCACATTCCGGCACACGAAGCCGCGATGATTGAACCCCTCTCTTGTTCAGTGCATACTGTTTCCCGGGCAAACATTGGTTTTTCTGATGTTGTTGTGATCGCGGGGATGGGTCCGATTGGCCTTTGCAAACTTCAATTAGCCGCAAGAAAGAGCCCGCGGTTGCTCATTGCTGTTGACCCAAAGCCAAAACGGCTGGCCTTGGCTGCAGATCTGGGCGCTGATGTTGTGATTAACCCGGCAACAGAAGATGCGGTGGCCAGGGTTTTGGCGTTAACGGAAGGTTATGGCTGTGACATCTACATCCACAATACCGGCCATCCTTCCGGCGTGATTCAGGGCTTAAAGATGATTCGGAAGTTGGGCACTTTCGTCGAGTTCAGTGTGTTTTCGGAAGAAACCTCGGTAGATTGGAGCATCATCGGAGATCGCAAGGAGCTCAATATTTATGGGTCACACATCAGCGGCCTGGATGGTTATGCGGTGGCCATCGACTTTTTATCACGCGGTCTTGTTCAAGTCGATCGAATTGTGACCCATCAGTTTAAGCTGGAAGACTTTGAAGCAGCCTTTAACCTGGCAGAAAAAGGTGATGAATCCATTAAGGTCGTTCTGACGCCATAAACTTGGAGGTCTATATGACACGTTTTGATCGGGTTTTTGAAATCACCGGATATGGCGCCATTGCTGATGGGAAAACCGATAATACGAAGGCTATTCAGGCAGCCCTTGATGCTTGTGCCGCCTCTGGAGGCGGGACGGTCGTGATCCCGTCTGGCGTATTCTGTACGGGTTCCATTCTGCTTTCAAGTCACACAACTTTGTATCTGGAAAATAGCGCCGTGTTGTCATTTCGTGATGAAATCGATTCCTATCCACTGATTGAGACTTACTCTGAAGGCCGGTCAACCCTTGCCTACAGGCCACTGATTTTTGCGGACGGCGCGGAACAAATTGCTATCACAGGTATGGGGACACTTGATGGCAAGGGAGCCGGGTGGTGGGACCGCCACCGTAAAGGAGTACTGGCGTATCCTCGTCCTCGCTTTATCGGCTTTCAGCATTGCCGTCATGTTCTGATTGAGCAGGTCAAAATTTGTAATTCACCGAGCTGGACGATCAGTCCTGTCTATTGC
>JAGPFK010000178.1 GCA_018056585.1 Clostridia bacterium
GTGATGTGGCCCTTTGTGGATACGGTCTCCAACGCAACCGTTGCTCTGCTCTACGCGGCTGGCGCCCTTTGGCTTCGTCAGGCCAATGGCGATCCCATCGCAATCGGCACGATTGTCGCTTTCGTTGGCTATGTTTGGCGATTCTGGCTGCCAGTCAATAATCTGGCTAATTTTTATAATTCACTGGTGAATTCAGCTGCTTACATCGAACGGATTTTTGAGTTTCTGAACGAGCCTGTCGTGATCGAAGATAAGCCAGGAGCGATTACCCTGCCTCGCATAGAAGGACACGTTTGTTTTGATCGGGTTTCTTTTGCCTACGAGCCAGGCCGTCCGGTTTTGAGCGACATCTCTTTTTCTGTTGAGCCTGGTGAGTCCATTGCGCTGGTTGGCCCGACCGGAGCCGGAAAAACTACGATTATCAGTCTTTTATGCCGTTTTTATGATGTCACGTCCGGAACCATTACGATCGATGGGTATCCGATTGATCAGGTTACCCTGGACTCACTCCGGACTCAAATGGGTATTATGCTGCAAGAACCCTTCCTTTTTCCGGGAACCATCATGGAAAATATCCGTTATGGCCGTTTGGATGCCAGTGATGAGGAATGCATCGAAGCGGCCAAAGCCGTGCATGCCGATCCATTTATTAGGCGCCTTTCTCATGGCTATCAGACCGTCATTGGTGATCAGGGAACAGGCGTTTCATCAGGAGAGCGCCAACTTATTTCATTTGCTCGCGTTTTACTTGCTGATCCAAGGATTTTGATTTTAGATGAAGCGACATCAAGCATTGATACACAGACAGAAAAAGCCGTGCAGCAAGGAATCGAGCGGTTGATGGTTGGAAGGACGTCCTTTATCATTGCGCACCGGCTGTCCACCATTAAAAATGTGAATCGAATTATGGTCATAGTTGATGGAAAAATCGCGCAGACCGGCACACACGCCGAATTAATTGAACAGCCCGGCCATTATCGCCAGCTCTATATGAGCCAGTTCAGGGCATTGTTGGGGAAATGATCAAAAAATACATGTTTGTTGCATCGGTCACAGAAAAACCAGATTTGCTGTGATATAATTTAAAAACCGTATGATGAGCGGTTGCCGCATCTTACTATGTTTTGATGTGCATCCGTCACATTCGGGTATTTTTGATTGCAAATTTTAAGGAAGAGGCGACACGTGACAGAAAACCGATGGATCGTAGCCGGATTGGGGAACCCGGGCAAAGAATACGAAAATACCTGGCATAACAGCGGTTATCAGGTGTTGGATCAGCTTTCTGATCGGTATCAATTTAAGATTGACCAGATCCGCTTTTCCAGCCTGACTTTTGATTGGCATATCCATTCGATTGCCTGTCTTTTGTTAAAACCTCTGACCTACATGAATAAAAGCGGTGAAGCAGTCCGTGAAGCAGCTCATTTTTATCGGGTTCCGACCGAACGTATTCTTGTTATTTACGATGACATTGATCTCCCTTTCGGGCAGATTCGTGTTCGAATAAGCGGAGGGCCTGGAACGCATAAAGGGATGCATTCGATTGTAGACTGCTTAAAGAGTCAGAATTTTCCTCGGATTCGAATCGGTATAGGTCCTTGCCCGAATGGGTGGGAACTGGCAGACTATGTTCTGTCACAAATTCCTGAAAACCTGGCTGAGGAGTGGGATAAAGTGATCAACAAGGCAGCTGATGCCGTTGTGACAACGCTTTCAGAAGGAATCGAAGCGGCTATGCGCCTTTGTAATAACCGGGGTGGAATAGACAAGGGGTGATCCATGATTTTAGAAAAACAGAAGACAATGAAGATCGATGCTTTTGCAGACGAACAATGTAGGCGCCTGATCAGGCGGCTTCAGACTGATCCGGCGGCAACTTTTAATCTTTCCGGGCCGTCTGATGCGCATAAGTCGTGGCTGGCTTGGTTCCTGGCTGTAAAAACAAATCGTATTCCCTGTGTTCTGGTGCCGGATGAGCTTCGTGCCCGCACCGTGGCGTCTGATATCATGGCTCTGTCTGGCCAGCCCGTTCTGATTTTCAGAGCACGCGAACTGAGTTTGACAGATGCCGAGGCGGTCAGTCATGAGATGGAGCAGCAGCGTATGGCCATCCTCAGCCGCATCTTGCAGCGTGATCTTTTTGCTTTGGTTGTTCCGGCAGCCGCTGCTCTTCAAAAATTACCGCCTGTCTCTGTGATGGAAAAACGGACGATTTTGCTGCGCGTCGGCATGAAATGTGATCCGGAGCAATTTGTCGCACATCTTTTACAGAACGGCTATGAGCATATGCGGCTGGCGGACGGAGCCGGTCAATTTGCCCGGCGCGGCGATATTGTGGATGTTGTGCTGCCCGCCGCAGAAGACAATGCGGATGTCGTCGGTATTCGTTTTTCTTTTTTTGACAATGAAATTGATGCAATCAAGCAATTTGATCCGCAAACACAGCGATCCGGCCTCATGATGCAGGAAGCTCTGATTTATCCGGTGCGTGAAGTGCTGATTGATCCGGATGAAAAAGATCTGATTGCGGAACAGATCCGAGAGGAGGGCAAAAAAGCAGCTCAATCTGTTTTGGCTCATGCAAAATCGCCTGAATTAGCCGAACGGCTGAGACGATTGACAGAGCGTGATGCCGATCGGATCAATAACCGTCTGTTTTTTGCCGCGCTTGATCGTTGGATTGGTGACCTATATCCAGAGTCCGGATCTATCCTTGATTATGCGCAAAAGGCAAACATGCTCTTACTGGTGGATGAGCCGATCCGATTGCGCCAGCGAGCCGATGCCGCTCAAGCCGATCTTTATGAAAGAATCCGGTCGTTGATTGATAAAGGCCAGCTTTTACCAATGGCAAGCGACCTTTCTTTCACCAGCCTGGATCTGGGTAAAAAAATTGACAAAATGAAACCAGCCGTGGCTCTTTGCCAGATTTCATCTTCTGGAAATGGACTGCCCGGCGCGGTCAATGTGCAGATCAAATCACGGCCGGCCGACAGTTATCGGGGCAGAGAAAACCAATTGATCCAGGATATTCAGGACTGGAAAAGGGAAGGTTATGAAGTCATTCTTTTTGCAGGATCAGAAAATAGGCGCAAGCGTCTAGAAGAAATTTGCACAGATCATGAAATCCAGCCAAGGATACTGGATGTTGGCCTGGCGCGAGGTTTTGTTTGGCCAGATGCCAAGTTAGCCGTGATTGGAACTCAAGATTTATTCGGGACAGAAAGGCACACACGGCGCCGCCGGTATAAAGGCGAGGCAAGGATTGATTTTTTCAGTGACCTCGTACCGGGCGAATGGGTGGTCCATGAAGCACATGGGATCGGACGATATGAGGGTTTGGTCAACATGGAGAGCGGGAAAGGGCGCAGAGATTATCTAAAAATTACGTATGCCAATGACGATGCCCTTTACATTCCTGTTGAGAGTTTAGATCAGATTCAAAGATATGTTGGCGTGGATGGAAAAGAACCGCACTTATCCAGATTAAGCAGTCAGGAGTGGACTCGTGCGAAGGAGAGGGCCAGAACATCGATCCGAAAACTGGCAACGGACCTGATCCATTTGTATGCAGAGCGATCTGCTTTGAAAGGTCATCAATTTTCACCTGATACAATCTGGCAGCTTGAATTTGAAGAACAGTTTCCATACGAAGAAACAGAAGATCAGCTGAGAACCACAGAAGAAATAAAAAAGGATATGGAGAGCGAAAAAGTGATGGACCGCCTTTTATGTGGCGATGTCGGCTATGGTAAAACGGAAGTGGCATTCCGTGCTATTTTTAAATGCGTCATGGACGGCTGCCAGGCTGCTTTGCTGGCGCCCACAACTGTGTTGGCTCAGCAGCATTATGAAAATATATGTCAGCGCCTGAAAGGTTTTCCGATTCGGGTTGGACTGCTCAGCCGTTTTGTATCGCAGAATATTCAAAAAAATACGTTGAACGATCTGCTGCACGGCCGCATTGATGTGGTCGTTGGAACCCATCGGCTGTTATCAAATGATGTCAGATTTAAAAACCTGGGTCTTTTGATTGTTGATGAAGAACAACGTTTTGGCGTCGACCACAAGGAAAAACTCAAAGCTATGTGGCCGACGGTTGATGTGCTGACACTCAGTGCGACGCCGATCCCGAGAACATTACACATGGCCATGTCCGGCATCCGTGACATCAGCGTGCTCGAGGAGCCGCCACAAGACAGGAGGCCAATTCAAACCTACGTGATGGAATATGACCGTGAGATGGTTATTGAAGCGATTCTTCGCGAGTTGAGCCGTAAGGGTCAGGTTTTTTATCTTTTCAATGATACTCTGCGGATAGCAGAAAAAGCGTCAGAACTCGAGCGGCTTTTACCTGGTGCGCGTGTTGTCTGTGCACATGGAAAAATGAATGAGCGTGACCTGGAAGATATGATGAGTGCTTTTATTGGACAAGAAGCAGATATCCTGGTTT
>JAGPFK010000179.1 GCA_018056585.1 Clostridia bacterium
GCTCAAGCCTCCGGACGAAACCCAAAAAAGTTTACTGACTGATTATAATTGATCTATCGAATTTTAACAAATTCTATGGTATGCTTTCAATGTATATGTGGATTTTTATGTTGCCTATTTTTTTTGGAGGTTGCACGGATGTGAGTCAATCGGTTCCACAAGTTTGTCAATCAAAAGTGTCGGATGTGCCAAAGAATAAAAGACATCCATTGACCGTCAGTACTCCCGTTATCCACTGAAACGGGGTCTGGTTGGCAATTTAGCCTACCTGTTTGGGATGACTTATACGCGTTTAGGCATTTATCTGAAAGCCGAAGGATTAGAAAACATTCCGCACGAAACGCCTTACATCATCGCAGCCAATCATGAAACCTATGTCGACGGCATGTGGATCGGGTCTTTTCTGCCGCGCGGCCATTTCCGGCAGATGAGCTGTATTGCCGCGAAAGACCTTGAGTATAAGCATGGGCTTTTGGGTAAACTGATTGTGCGTGTTGGCCGGGCTATTTCGATTGACCGGTTCGGCAATCCGGTTCGCGGCCTTTTAATTGCCTGCAAAAAAGTGGCTGAAGGGAATATTCTTCTGGTTCACCCTGAAGGGACCCGGACGAAGAACGGTCGCCTGGGTGAGTTTAAAGACGGCGCGGCTTATATTGCCATAAAAAGCCACGTGCCGCTGCTGCCCGTGTTCATCGACGGCGGTTATGAAGTTTTCAGCCGCCATATGAAGTTTCCTCAGCCTTTTGATGCAAAATGCGGGCGTAAACGAGAGGTTATCCTGACTTTCGGTCAGCCGCTTCATCCGGAGGATTATCAAAACTCAAAGGAAATGACCAACGCCCTTACAGAATGGATGCATGAGCGTTTCAATCATAAAAAGGTCCCGCGTGTTTATCCGGATGAATCAATTGAAAAGCCGTTGCCTTAGTAGAAAGCAAAATTAACCGCGCCGGGCAATACACGAAAACAGATGTGGTCACGTGTAAACAGGTCCCCGTCATAATTACATAAGAGGGTTCCCTCAACGGCCGTAATTTCTCCTGACCGAACCGTCCACGTATGAATGGCCGGATCGCCTAAATGGGTTCCTTTCCTGTAACGCGGCAACAGCTCGAGGATGCGTTTGAGCGGCAGATGATCCACCAGGCAAAAGAACAAATTTCCATCATCCAGTTTGGCGTTTGGCGCGGGATTAAATCCACCACCATAATATCGTCCATTGCAGATGGCGGCCAGAATAATATCCGACCGCTGTTCCACCCATGACAAACTGCCGTCTTCTTCAACAGTCTGAAGGCGATAGTGCAGCCGATAACGCCTGTTGCCGAGCAAAGACAACAAAATAGCCAGCGGATAGGATAAATTGCCCAGGCGTCGGAACTGCTTATTTAATTGCATGGCTTTCATTTGAACTTTTGTATCAAAACCGATGGATGTAATATTCAAACTGATTTCTCCGTCGATGGCCATCGCATCGATGGGCCGGATGTGGGGATCAGGCAGTAAAGGCAGCAGTTGACTGATCTCACAGGTACTCAGAGCAACACGAGCAAAATCATTAGCCGTTCCTATCGGCAGGATGCTCATGGCAGCTGGGGTCGAAACAAGGCCTTGCGCTACTTCCCGTGCGGTCCCATCGCCACCGCATGCAACCACGACTAAGCGCTCCTTATACTGTGCCGCAAAGTCGGCTGCCAGTTTCGTCGCGTGGCCTGGTCTTTCGGTCAGTATAATCTGGCAATCCAACTGGCCGGACGCGGCGGCAAAAACGGACTCAATGTCACCCGCGAGGTAAGATCCGTCGCGTCGTCCGGCTTTGGGATTGATGATGAAGCGAAAAACATCCGGTTTTTTATTCATAAACACAAGCCTGCAAGAGGGCTACTTTTCTTTCAGTTTCTGCAAAATATAATCAACGATGTCATCGATGGTCCTGATTCGGTCTATATCTTCATCGGGGATCTGCAGATGATAGGACTCTTCCAATTCAATCACCAGTTCAAAAATGGACAGCGAATCAAGGTGTAGGTCACGCACCAGTTCCGTATGACCATGCAATTGTTCGCTGTCAACCCCGATGATGTCCGCCAGGGTCTGGCATACTTTTTTTGCAATCTCATCTCTTGATTGTTGAGGCATAACCGGGTCCTCCCCTTGTCACGAATGGATATATTTGATTATCGGCTTCTGGCTTCAGCTTGATCTTCTGGCTCTATAGCATATCGCCTGTATTGCTCGCCGACAAATTGGGCTATGTTTTCCAACACATTCAATAATATTTGTTTTTCTTCTTCATCAAGTGGGTCTGTCAGCCGATCGACCAATAAGGTGTGAAATTTGTTATGCATACGGTAAGCCAGTTTGCCTTTCTTTGTCAGCCGAATGCGAACAACGCGCCGATCATTTGGGTCTCTTTGCCGCTCCACATAGCCTTTACGAACCAATCGGTCAATAGCAACGGTTAATGTGCCTGTCGTGATCTCCAGCGCTGCAGCTGTTTCACTCATGGTTTTACTCTCGTATAAGCCAATGCCTTCCAGAGTATGCATTTCAGCCACAGAAAGGTCACTGAAATTACCTTTGCTCAGCGCTTTCTCCTCGGTAACCAGGATTTTTTCAAAAATCTCCAGCATCAAGTCATTGACTCTTTTTTTGTACGCATTCATCGGGATATGCCTCCTGCGCCGATCTCTTTTATAAAAGGTTTGACTGTCAAATAGTTTACTGCTCCTCTTCTTTCTTTTCAAGCAAAACATAAGGGCGGAGCATCTTGTAGTGGCTGTATCTGATGTGAACAGCCGCTTTAATGCCCTCAGGCAGATATTGAAGGTCATCTATATGACCATATCGACGGATGTCGTCGACAAGGCCTGCTTGTTCATACGGTAACAGCAAAGACATCGCCATCATGCGTGATTTTGCATAATCAGAAAGCGCTTGCCTGAGCGCCTCAATCCCCTGACCAGTTGCAGCCGATGCAAGGAAAGCCGGCCTTCCACGACTTTTTGCCAAAGCCTCTGATAAATCAGGCGGCAGGCCGGAAGGCGATAAATCAATCTCATCAGGATCTGCCGTTGCAATCGGTGTGGGTAATAGGTCAATTTTATTAAAGACATAAAATCTTGGAAGGGCACCAGCCCCCAGCTCAACAAGCAATTGTTCCACAATGGCCATGCGAGTGGCCACATCTGGAGCCGTTACGTCAATAACCTCGAGGATGGCATCAGCCTCCGTTACCTCTTCCAGGGTCGCATGAAAAGCATCAATCAGATGATGAGGTAAACGCCGGATCAACCCAACGGTATCAACGAGTAATATGGTATTTTGATCCTCAAAGGAAAGGCGGCGAACGCTTGGGTCCAGAGTTGCAAAAACCTGATCGGCCACAAACAGATCGCTGCCGCACAATTGGTTGATTAAGGTTGATTTTCCTGCATTGGTATAGCCGACAACCGCAATGGTGGGAATATCCCGTTCCTGCCGACGTTGCCTGGTCTGATCTCTTCGTCGTTCGACACGCGACAAGGTTTGCCGCAGGTGCTGTATGCGGCGATTAATATGGCGGCGATCACTCTCCAGTTTGCTTTCTCCTGGTCCGCGCGTCCCGATGCCGCCTCCTAAGCGTGACAAAGAGCGACCTAGGCCCGTAAGCCGGCTGAGTCGATATTGCAGCTGTGCCAGTTCAACCTGAAGGATCCCCTCACGACTGCGCGCCCTGCCCGCAAAAATGTCGAGAATTAAAAAAGTCCTGTCAATGACTTTACAGCCTGTGGCTTCTTCTATGTTGCGGATCTGTGAACCGGATAATTCTTCATCAAAAATCAGGGTATCGGCATGAAGTTTCCGACTGGCTTCTTTAAGCTCCTCAATTTTTCCTTTTCCAATCAGCCAGGCTGGATCCGGCGTCTGTTTGTTTTGACTGATGCGTCCGACAACCTGGGCACCGGCGGCCATTGCCAGCTGTTCCAGCTCATCGAGAGACTCCCTGCCTTCCTGTATCTCATCGGCAGTGCTGCCTCGAACCAGACCCGCCACAATCGCACGTTCCTGATTGCCGGGCATCGTTTTTTCATTATATAACTTTTTTCCACTCATAAGCAATTCTTTTTTTGGAATAATCTTCACTCCTTTGACTTGAAGTATTTTAACATTAAACATATAATGGTTTTAAAGCTTCAATGGTATCGATGAAAGGTTGGATAGCCATGTGCTCCTCAACGTCTGATTCATTTTTATACCAGCCGGAATTCGATCCGGACGAACTTTCTTCATGGGGTGATCACATTGGTCTCATTCTGCGGCGCATTCGGGAAATAAAAGGAATCAGCCAAAGTGATCTGGCCGCACAGGCAAATGTTAATTTGTCCTATATCTGCTCGATCGAAAACCATCCTTGCAATCTCAGTATAAGAAAACTGATTCAAATCTGCAACGCCATGGGTATCAAC
>JAGPFK010000180.1 GCA_018056585.1 Clostridia bacterium
GCTGTCTCCTCTGTGTCTGTCACTATGTTTTGAATGGCCGGCCCTAAGGCGGTTTCAATGGCCAGTTCGTATTGTTTATCAACGGAAAGCAAACGCCCGACCGTCTCCTGTATTCCCTTGGCAAAAGCGGCATCTTGCTTTGCTTTCTCAAATAAATGCCGGACCGCTTCGCTGTAGCCTTCATAATTGCGCTCAAGCTCCAGCAATGTTTGATGGCGATAGGCCTGGTTTTGTAACGACCGCTTTGCCGTTTCCAGGCGCTCAGACAGCGCGTTGCAAAAGCGCCGTTTGTCTTCCAGCGCCAAAGCAATCTCTTTTCTTTCTGCTTCACAAGATTCCTCTTCTGCCCGGATATTGGACAGGGCAGACTGTGTTTCTTCCCGCAAAAGGCGCAGGCGGTCCAGATCGCTGACCAGTTCCTGCAGATCCTTTTGAATGGTCCGGCGTCGGCTTTCAATGAGATTGATTTGGTTTTTTATTTGCTGGACGTCGTTTTTATCTTCAAAGATTTGTTCTTTCAGCTGATCCAGTTTTCGTTTCTCAGCTTCGATTTCTTTTTCAGAAGCATCCAGGGTGAGCAGGATAGCTTGCATTTGAGCCTTCGCTTCTTCAAGCCTATTTTGGTATATCGTTTTCTGTTGAAGGAGAGTATCTGCCTTCTTTCTTCTGTCACTCAACTCTGCATCCAGGTTTGACAAACTACAGCTGAGCTCTTTTTCTTCAGAAGCGGCCAAAGCCTGCTGTTCCTGGAGGTGCAAAATTCGTTCATCGTCTAAGACGAGCTGATTTTTGTACTCGTTGATGATGCGATGATACCGCTCCAACTCTAATTTTTTCTCATCGGTCTGATTTTCGATTTGCTTTAAACGATCCGCTGCTTTTTGATTTTTTTCACGCAAATCGGCAAGTTTGGCCTGGGCCTCCAGTAAATCATTGTAAACATGCTCTTTTTCAGCAGCAGCCCTTGATAAATGATCCTGCTGCTGATCAATTGAATCCAAAATCAGCGCAATTTCTGCTTTCTTTAGTTCTTCACTCAGGCTGATGAGGCGCCTGGCCTTTATTGACTGTGTTTTGAGCGGTTCTAATCGACTTTCCAGTTCAGCAATCAGATCATTGATGCGTAAAAGATTTTGTTCGGTACTTTGAAGTTTTCGTTCCGCTTCTTCCTTACTCGTCTTGTACTTGACAATGCCGGATGCTTCCTCGAAAATACGCCGGCGATCTTCTGATTTATGGCTTAAAATCTCATCAACACGGCCCTGGCCCACGATTGAATAACCATCCCGCCCCAATCCGGTATCCATGAAAAGGCGGGAAATGTCACGCAGCCGGCAAACCGTTTTATTGAGCAAATACTCACTCTCGCCGGATCGGTAAAGCCGGCGTGTAATCTGGACTTCTGAATATTCAACCGGCAATTCATAATCGCCGTTATCAATGATCATTGAAACTTCGGCAAAGCTCATCGCGCGCCGCGACTGCGTCCCTGAGAAGATCACGTCTTCCATGCGTGAACCGCGCAGCGTTTTGACACTCTGCTCGCCAAGAACCCAGCGAATGGCATCCGTTACATTGGATTTACCACTGCCATTCGGGCCGATGATGGCGGTTACGCCCTCATGAAAGGTAATAACGGTTCGTTCAGGAAAAGACTTAAAGCCTTGTATTTCCAGGGCTTTCAGATACATGATTCATCCCCCGGCCGTATCATCTTCAGTCGATTTATTGAGGCCTTTTTGATCAAGCTCGCGGAGCGCTTTTTGGGCGGCTTGTTGTTCTGCTTCCTTTTTACTGCACCCTGTGCCCGTCGCAATCAATTGATCATCGATGAAAACACCGGCTTTAAAGAAACGTTCATGTACGGGTCCTGATTCATCCAGGATCACAAACTGCAGGGAACGGGCATCGTGCAGGCCCTGAACCCATTCAATCAGATGGCTCTTATAATCATACACCAGCTCACCGGCCAATGCCAATCTTAAGGGTTCTTGCAGAAGTGTCTGAATAATATGGCACGCCTTCTCAAAGCCGGCATCCAAATAAATCGCACCAAAGACCGCTTCAATGGCGTTGGCTAAATTAGATGGCTTATCTCGCCCGCCGGTTGCTTCCTCGCCCTTCCCCAGCAAAAGCAGCTGGCCAATGCCCAGTTCTCTGGCCAGTTGGGCCAGCGTGATCTCACGCACCACCAGAGCACGCATTTTTGTCATGAAGCCCTCTGAGAACATCTCGGGATTACGAAAAAGAGCATCGCTGATCGCCAGATCCAGAACAGCATCACCCAAGAACTCCAGCCGCTCATTGTCTGTGAGATCCAAATTGCGGTGTTCATACGCATAAGTTGAATGTGTAAGGGCTTCTTCTAACAGCTTCTTATCAGCAAAAACATGGCCAATCCATTCTTCTAAGGATCGCAATTTTTCATCAAAAGCGAAGGGGATCCTGTCCCCATTAGAAGCCTGGTCCGCCTTTGCGAAAAAAAGCCCCCTAGGGGGCTTTTGATCAGACATTATTTCGAATGTAGTCTACGGCGTCCCCAACGGTTCTGATTCGCTCCGCTTCTTCATCTGGTATTGAGATGCCGAATTCTTGCTCCATGGCCATCACGAGCTCGACAATATCCAATGAGTCAGCATTGAGATCTTCAATAAAGTTCGAGTCCATTGTAATCTCATCTGCGTCAATACCCAATTGATCAACTAAGATATCGCGTACGGTTTCAAAAACATTATCTGTTGACATGCTGTTTTCCCTCCTGTATTCTGCCATTTTTGATCATTTCAGCTCTTCGGGGAAGAGCATATCATAGTTTTATTTGATAATCAATGAATTGTCAATACCTAATGACATAATTCATTATATATTCATTTTTAGGCTTTTTCCGCCAAAGCGGTTTCTTCAGCTTTTTAATAAAGAGCGGTTTGAAAGCAAATAATCAATGCCTGACCAGAGGGTCAAAATCACAGATATATAAAGCAAAACATCGGCAGCGCCTTTGATCAAAGCACCATCTAAATAAGGGGAGGTCAGCAAGGCCAGATGATCCTCGATTAAAATTAAAAGGATGGCTAAAATCTGGGAGACGGTCTTGGCCTTTCCAAGGTTTCCGGCAGCAATGACCAAACCCTGCTCGGCGGCAATCAGCCGAATCCCTGTAATAACAAATTCGCGGATAATAACGATGATGGTCACCAAGGCATGAACGCGCCCCAGCTGCACCAAGGCAATTAAAACGGACACCACCAGCATTTTGTCAGCAATGGGATCGAGAAATTGGCCTAGCGTGGTCACCAGGTTACGCTTTCTTGCAATTTGTCCGTCCACAAGGTCGGTTATCGAAGCGATCGCGAACAATAAAAAAGCAATCAAGCGGCCGGTTGTGGCGATAAATTCATTCCAAGGCTGGCAAGACGGCCAGTCTGGTAAAGGAATTAAGAAAAGCAAAATCACAGGAATCAACAGTATGCGCAATAAAGTCAATCGATTCGGCAAATTCACCTGATCGTCACTCCTGTCATCTCATAAGCACCCGCTTCAACCAGCCGGACAGGGCGGGTCTGCCCCAACTCTACATCACCAGATGTGTCAGCGACAAAAATAACCGGATCAACTTCCGGTGCTTCCCCATAACTCCGACCCAAATAAAATATACCATGATCGTCGACAGATTCAAGAGTTACATCCAAAACCTGTCCAATTCTTTTCATTTGCGATTCACGTGAAATGGTTTGCTGTTGTTCGAGGACAAGACGTTGCCTCTTTTTTGCTGTTTGATGATGCACACGCGGACGCATATGAAAAGCCGGTGTTCCCTCTTCCGGAGAAAAGATAAAACAACCCAAACGATCAAAACGAAGTTCTGATAGCAAAGCCATTAAGGCTGAAAAATCATCTTCGGTTTCACCTGGAAAGCCAACCATCACAGTGGTACGCAAAATGATGTCCGGGATGGCGGTGCGTAAGCGAAAAACAACGGAACGAATCTCATCGATGCGGTCTTTTCTGTTCATCCGCTCTAAGATGCGATCCGATCCGTGCTGAATAGGTATATCTAAATAATGCGCGATTTTTTTCTCTTGCCGCATCACCTGAATCAGCTCATCCGTCACACCGTTAGAATAAGTATAGAGAACACGAACCAGACGAACCGCCGGTAATTGGCAGAGTGATTTCAAAAGATCAGGCAGACATCGCCGCCCATAAAGATCCAAACCATACTGGCCGGAGTCCTGCGCAATCAGAATGAATTCGCCGAATCCCTCCTCAGATAAACGCTTGGCTTCCAGAATGATGTCATGCTGAGGCCTTGAACGAAAAGGTCCCCGAATATGCGGGATCGCGCAGTACGCACAATGATTCGAACAACCTTCCGCGATCTTAATCCAGGCATATGTGGACGGCGTTGCCGGCTGACGAGGGACATTCA
>JAGPFK010000181.1 GCA_018056585.1 Clostridia bacterium
GACCGGAATCCCCGTGAGAGATGAAAGCAAAAGGCAGATTGAAGCCGCCAGGTCAGCGGCAAAACCCTGGTATTTTTCCAGTTTCACCATATCCATGCCAACGGCTTTGATGATGCGGTAGCCGCCGGCCGACGTACCCAGGCCCATCATTATGGAACACAAAAGGATCAGCCAGCCATGGATCACAAAAGTGCCGTCCGGATTCCTGACCGCCGCGTCGTTCAAAAATAAAGCCAGCATAAAGACGCCCATAAATTTCTGGCCATCCTGCGCACCATGCATAAAAGCCATAAAACTGGCTCCAAAAATCTGTCCCCCGGTAAAAAAACGCTCAGCAAAAGAACGCCGCGCATGACGAAACAAGAACATGATCAGGCGGGCGATCAGATATCCGCTGGCAAAACCAAGAACGGACGAGATCACAAGGCCAATGAGGACTTTGCCCCATTCTTGTGGGTTAATCGCGGAAAAACCGCCACCTAAAGCGATTGCGCCGCCCGTAATGCCCGCGATCAGTGCGTGACTTTCGCTGGTGGGAATACCAAAATACCAGGCAGCGGTCGCCCAAATGACGATGGCAAAAAGTGAGGCGGCCAAAACAATAAGCGGTTCTTCTTTGGAACTGCTCTCAAAACGAACCATGTTGGAGATGGTAAAAGCGACTTTGGCGTTGATCAGGGTCATAAAGCCGGCGCCGAGGGTATTGAAAATAATCGCCAGAATAACCGCCGACCGAGGTGAAAGGCATCGGGTTGAAACAGCCGTGGCAATTGCGTTCGGAGCATCGGTCCAGCCATTCACAAAGATAACGGCTAAAACAAGAACAATACTGATGATCAATGGTACCGTAACCATTCCTTCACCCCTTGCTAGCGGATCGTAAAGCCGACAATAACCTGGCCCCGTGTTCCAACAACCATGCGATTGCCAAAAGCGGCACAGGACGATTCTATGTTTCCAGCACTCTCACCCTGACTGCCCTTGGTCAACTGCAAGACATCCAGCCGCTCACCTGTGGTTCCATCAATCAGATGCAATTGACCAACTGAATCCGGGATGATGAGATATCCATTCCCGTTTTCATCATAAAGGTCAACCGGCGAGCTCCATGAATAGTGATTCATCTCATAGGTCCATACCATGTGCCCGTCTGTTTGATCGAATGCGACCACACTGTTGCCGCTGTAAACGCCTTTGGTCATGCAGAAACTGAAAATGACAAGGCCATCCAGGCTCTTTTTCCCAATAACCGGTGTACCGAGAACACCGCCGTTGATATCATTGCCTTGATTCTCTTCATTTCTCGTGTAACACGGAACGGACGATTCCCAAATAACTTCACCGGTCATGGCATTCATTTTATATACAAAAGCATGTCCTTGATATTCGCCGAAGATATCTTTTTGCCAATCCACTTCTGTTCCGGTATAGACAGCCAGAAGGTCTCCCTCATGACAAAGGACGGGCGTAACGTCAGAATCATCTTCGAGCTGTCTGGACCAGACCATTTCCATTGTGTTCAGATCCACACAATGAAAAATCCCTGAATTGTCGCTGAAATAGCCATAATGATCATAAATAGCCATGGAACTTTCGATGCCCTGCATGGTCATTCCCGGCATCTTGTATCGATAGGCGGTAAACTCCGGGTTGATGGTCAACGTGGCACGATCAACATCAAAATGGGTGTTCATGCGTGCCGTATAAATCAATCCGTTTTCATTGGGAAAGATCAGCGTATCGGCCTCTGCGTCGAAGATGGGAGATGAATCACAGGCGGCCCAGGATGTTCGATAAGACGGATCGAGGGAACAATCACGATAATACAACAAAGACTGGTCGATCAGGTTATAGATTCGAAAACCCATCCCCGTGACGTCGCCATTTTTATCGCCTTGACCGACATAAAGAACCGGGTAACCTCGCGGATCAACACACGGCGTTCCTTTAATCGTGGCGCCGATATGAATCGGATCCCGCGTCGGCTTGCCATCGTCCAGATCAAGGAAGTAAACATGGCCATCCATGGTGGCGTAAATGACTTCAATCAGATCTTTTTTTTCTTTTTTCTCCGGGATGATATTCATGATGCGGCGAACAGACTCGTCCCACTGAACCAAAAGCGGCTGTCCGGTCCAGCCTGTCCCTGTCCAGGAAAAAGACCAGGAAGATGACTGCAAGCTCCCTGTTCCTTTTTCCCATTCCTGTGTCAGTTTCTTTTCCTCGATGTCGATCAGGCCAAATGCCGGCGCATTTCGATAATTGTTTCCTCTAAAAGTTAGGACACCAGGCACCTGATTATAAAAGAGGGGATCGGTAAGAGCAATCGGATAAGGACGCTGATAAGAGGAAATCTTTTGCATCATATCATCAAGAATGGTACCGGTGATCTTTTGTTCATCAGGCGAGAGGCCAGAAGCAGGAGGACCCGTTTGAAGCAGCGGATCATCAGCCGGCGGTAAAAGTTGAGAATTCCATGCTTTGGGTATTGGTGTCGGAGTGGGCGTCGCAGACTCCGTAGGCGTTGCGACTGAATGCGTTGTTTCGGTTATTTTCGATTCTTCTGTTGTTTGGCTTGTTCTTGTTTGCGAAGGCGTCGCATTGGTTTGCTTCGGATGGGTCAGATCCGGAATATAGTGGTGAAGGGCAATCAGTAAGGTCACAACAACCAACACCGTTGCAAAAAGAATGGGACCGCTCGGCAAACGCTTCTTACGGCGTCCAGCGTACGCATGATCTTTAATGTAGACATTTTTTTTAGAACCCATTTTCTGACCTCATGTTTTCAATATATCCTGCTTATTCTACCATAAAAACGCCCAAACTGCGTTATGATTCGGAAGGACCTCGTTTTTGCAATCCAGGATAATCATGCTGCCTTTGAACTTCATAGACCATGATAGCCACGGCATTCGAAAGATTCAGCGATCGCCGGCCAGGCAACATGGGGATGCGGAGGCAACGCTCCGGATGGGCAAGCAACAGTTCTTCAGGCAGACCTTTCGTTTCTTTGCCAAAAAACAGAACCGTCCTTTTGGGATAAAGAACATCAGAATAGACCGTTTGACCTTTTGTCGTCGCGTAATAAAGGCCAGCAGGCTCTTCTCCGGCCCTCTGATTCGAGTCATCAATCGGATCAATCACTGCCATCAAGCGAGCCAGGTCCGGCCAGACTGAAACACTCAGATAGGGCCAATAATCCAGGCCGGCCCGACGGACTGCTCTTTCTTCAATGGAAAAGCCAAGCGGTTCAACCAAATGAAGATGCGCACCGATCGCGGCACAAGTACGGGCTATGTTACCTGTGTTTTGTGGAATCTCAGGTTCAACCAGAACAACTTCTATCGTCAACGTTCAGCGCTCCTTCCGAATCTGAAAGCAACTGCGCAGCCATAGACTCAAATTTACGCAAACGGTGATTCATACCTGATTTACCAAGCGGTGGCTCCATCAGCACACCCAACTCTTTCAAGCTCAGCTCGGGATTTTTTTGGCGCAATTCCGCCGCTTTTTTTAAGTCCTCCGGCAAACGCCGATCCAGCTTTTTCCCCTGCAATTCTGTCAGCAGAGCAGATTGCCTGGCGGCTGCCTCGACCATCCGTTGGAGATTTGCATTGTCACAGTTGACCACACGATTCACGCTGCTGCGCATTTCTTTTTCAACTCGAAGAGACTCAAATTCTAGCAGAGACTGCTGGGCGCCGGCAATCTGCAGGTAATCGGCCAATTGCTGCCCCTCATGTAACAAGATAACATCATAATGTGCGCGTGAAATAAGCGTGTTGTGAAAATCCATTTGATCCAGCAAATGCGACATGAGCTCCACGGCCTTTCGATCACGCCTGACCGAAATCTCCAGATGATAATTTTGTCTGGGCTCGCTCACCGACCCGCAAGCCAGATATAAACTGCGCAGGAATGCCCGGCAGCAGCAAAAAGGCCAGGCTGATCGGTTATGTCGATCCGGGTTGTCAAAGACAGTCTCTATATCTTTTCTGATCGTTTGATCATAAGCAGACAGATCCAGCCGAATGTTAAAATACGACTGTCCCTGGCATACGTCCGGCCTGATGCCATGGCTCATTTCCATCAAGGCTGCCACCCGTTCGGCAAATCCCTGATGCCCTGTCGACAGAACCACCTCATGTTCATTGTACTTTCCGGAAACCAGATAAATCGTAGCCAGTTCAACCTGCCGACAACAGCTGTTACAGCAGGGCACCTGGCTGAGTTCATCTTTGATCTGTTTTGAAAAAGACACTTTTTGCTTCATCATTCGGCTTCTTTCATCTCAAGTGTTTTCATATCCAGCGGTTTATGCTCCTGCGCCAAATATAGGATTAAACGCGCAAGCAACAATGGATCATGTCGGATGACCCCTTCACGGATGGAGGCCAGCGG
>JAGPFK010000182.1 GCA_018056585.1 Clostridia bacterium
CCCATCTGATCCCGGCAAAGTTCCTCGAAAGCCGTGATAAACCCGAAATAATCCATGTACAAGGGTTCAAGGGCAATGGTGGTGAGTTGGTTCAGCGTGAACCCGGATATGCGGTTCAGGATGGATAAAATGATCAGTTTATTGATCGCCAGTTCAGAAGGCTCCAAGACACTACACCCCAATTCTTCAAGCAATCACATTTGTTTTTAGTATAAGCAAAAAACAGCACTTTGAACAGACATTTTTCAAACTTTGTATCAGAGCCATTTTGAGAAAAAAGATGGCCATTTGCAGAAGAGGTGAACAACATGACTCGGATTTTGGTAACCGGAGGCGCCGGCTACATCGGAAGCCACACGTGCATTGAACTGTTGACGGAAGGGTATGATCTGGTTGTTGTTGATAATTTATGCAACAGTCATGCGGAGTCCCTTCGTCGGGTCAAGCAGATCACGGGGCGGGATTTCCCTTTTTATCGGCTGGATGTCTGTGATCGGGCCGCATTGGATCTTGTCTTTCAGCAACATGACGTGGATGCGGTTATCCATTTTGCCGGACTGAAGGCTGTCGGTGAATCTGTTACGCAACCACTCCGGTACTATCGCAATAATCTGGACAGCACATTAACGCTTTGCGAAGTGATGCAGGCTCATCATGTCTCCCGATTTGTTTTCAGTTCATCAGCCACTGTTTATGGAATTCCGGAAAAAGTCCCGATTCCGGAAGAGGCGCCGCTTCGCTGCACCAATCCTTATGGCTGGACAAAATTTATGAATGAGCAAATCCTGCGTGATCTGGTCGCAGCAAACCCGGACTGGTCCGTCATGCTGCTTCGCTACTTCAACCCCGTCGGCGCGCATCCTTCCGGTTTGATTGGTGAAGATCCGGCGGGGCTGCCCAACAACCTGATGCCCTATGTTACTCAGGTCGCAATCGGGAAACTGCCGGCGCTTCATGTCTTTGGCACTGACTACGAGACGAAAGACGGCACGGGCGTCCGTGACTACATCCATGTGGTTGATTTGGCTAAAGGTCATTGTCGCGCACTGGATTATGTTATGAAGCATAAAGGGATTGAAGCGGTTAATTTGGGAACAGGAAAAGGATACAGTGTCCTTGAAATCGTGAAAACTTTTGAAAAGGTGACCGGCCGGCCTATTCCGCTCATTTACGCGCCACGCCGGCCCGGTGATGTGGCTATATGCTACGCCGATCCGAGCAAGGCCGCCCGATTGCTGGGTTGGCGGGCTGAAAAAACGCTGGAAGATATGTGCGCCGATGCCTGGCGTTGGCAGCAAATGAATCCGGATGGATATAAAACCCAGGCCGCGATGTCGGAAAATCAAAATTTCGTGGAAAGCCCGTCTTATGATGGTTGATTTTATTATTATCGTTATCTTGCTTGTAACTGCTTTTATCGGGCTAAAAACAGGTTTGTTCAATATGCTGAGCCGCCTGATTATGCTGCTCTTATCACTCAGTCTGACCCTTATGCTATTGGGGCCGGTCACGGGTCTTCTCAGCCGCATTTCCTTTCTTTCATCAATGGGAACCTGGCTCACGCATCCCATTATTGAAACGATGGAAGATGCGTCACTTTCCATTGAACAAACCATCGAGCAATTCGCTTTGCCTCCTTTGCTGAAAGCGCTTTTGACAACTGAAATTCCAGATGAACCGGCCAAATCAGATCAGGTTCTGAACCAACTGACCGCTGTTCTGTTTCGTTTTGCCTTGACAGCGGCTGTTTTTATTCTTCTGTTCTTTTTCATTTCCTTTCTCGTCCGAAAATCTGCCCAGCTTCTGACCCGGCTGTTCGGCTGCCTGCCGGTCATCGGTTTCTTGAATCAGATAGGCGGCTTTTTAGTGGGTGCTGCGTTTGGATTGGTTTTGATTAACATTCTTTTGTTTTTGGCCGGCCTTTTAGCACCTTATATTCCCTCTGTGATTTCGATGATTGAACAATCACAGCTGGCGCATTGGCTTTATATGGCTCCTTTTTTCAACAAATTGATGAAGGCCCCTTGACAAAGAAAGGATAAAGCTCTATATTTATGGCTAGTTTAGCACTCTTATCGATAGAGTGCTAACACAAAAAAACAGAATGATTTAAAGGAGGCATTCATATGACCATCAAACCGTTGGGTGACCGTGTTGTCATCAAGAAGATTGAGGCTGAAGAGACAACGAAGGGCGGTATCGTTTTACCGAGTACGGCCAAAGAAAAACCTTATGTAGCAGAAGTGGTTGCCGTTGGCCCCGGAGGTCTTGTAGACGGAAAAGAAGTCACCATGGAGGTAAAGGTTGGCGATCGTGTGATCATCAGTCAGTATGCCGGCACAGAAGTCAAGATGAATGGGGAAGAGTATACCATTCTCAGACAAAGCGATATTCTTGCAATTGTGGAATAATTGAACAGGAGGAATTGAATCATGGCAAAAGAACTTCAATATTCTGAGGAGGCTCGCCGAGCCCTGGAAAGAGGCGTCAATAAGCTGGCCGATACGGTCCGGATCACATTGGGACCGAAGGGCCGTAATGTTGTTTTGGAAAGACAATTTGGTTCACCGACCATTACCAATGATGGCGTCACCATCGCAAGAGAAATCGAACTGGAAGACCGCTTTGAAAATATGGGGGCTCAATTGCTCAAAGAAGTGGCGACCAAGACCAACGATGTAGCCGGTGACGGCACGACAACCGCCACGATTCTGGCCCAAGCCATGGTACGTGAAGGCATGAAAAACATCGCGGCCGGCGCGAACCCGATCATTCTGGGAAAAGGGATTGCGATGGCGGTAGAAGCAGCGACCGAAGGCATCAGCAAACGAGCACATTCTGTCTCCGGGAAGAAAGATATCAGTCGTGTAGCCGCTATTTCTGCGGATGATCCGTTCGTGGGCGAATTGATTGCCGACGCCATGGAAAAAGTGACATCAGACGGCGTCATCACTGTTGAAGAATCCAATACAATGGAAACGGAACTTGAGATTGTTGAAGGCATGCAATTTGACAATGGCTATGTTTCGTCCTATATGGTAACAGATACGGAAAAAATGGAGGCTGTTCTCGACGACCCCTATATTCTGATCACAGATAAATCGATCAGCAGTGTGCAGGATATTTTGCCGCTTCTGGAAAAAGTGGTCAAAACCGGAAAGAAATTGGTGATCATAGCCGAGGATGTTGAAGGAGAGGCGCTGGCAACACTCGTTGTGAATAAACTGCGCGGGACCTTTACCAGTGTAGCGGTCAAAGCCCCTGGCTTTGGTGACAGACGGAAAGAAATGCTTCAGGATATCGCGGTTTTGACCGGCGGTGAGGTCATTTCTGAAGAACTGGGCCTGGATTTAAAGGAGACAACCTTGGAACAGCTCGGCCGTGCTCGTCAGGTTAAGGTTCAGAAAGATAACACCATCATTGTGGACGGCGCGGGATCCGAAGAAGATATTAAGGCACGTATTAATATGATCCGCGCACAAATAGAGGAGACAACCTCTGATTATGATCGCGAGAAATTACAGGAGCGCCTCGCTAAATTATCCGGAGGCGTAGCCGTTATTAAGGTTGGCGCCGCAACCGAAACAGAAATGAAGGAGAAAAAGCTCAGAATCGAAGACGCTTTGTCGGCCACGCGCGCGGCTGTGGAGGAAGGCATCATTTCCGGAGGCGGGACCACCTATATTGATGTCCTGCCGGATGTGGAAAAACTGCTTGAAACAGCCGGTAATGATGTGCAAACCGGTGTGCGCATTGTGCTGAGGGCGCTGGAGGAACCCATTCGCCAGCTTGTCATCAATGCGGGCCTGGATGGCGGCGTCATCTGTGAAAAAGTCAAAAACAGTGAGCCCGGCGTCGGCTTTGATGTCATGAGCGGGCAGTATGTGAATATGATCGAGGCTGGCATTGTCGACCCCGCCAAGGTGGCCCGGACGGCTCTGCAAAACGCGGCTTCTATCGCTGCCATTCTTCTGACCACCGAAACCGTGGTTGCTCAGATTCCGGAACCTGAACCGGTGATGCCTGCCGGCGGACCCAACGATATGGCCGGAATGTATTAATAAACAACGGAACCCCATCGCAAAAAGGATATCCGGAAGGATATCCTTTTTTGCGTGTGCCGGGCATGGCGCGTAACCAGGTGGTGAAAGTCCACTGCAGGGGCAGCGGCCAGCCGCTAGCCAGGAGCAAGAGTGTCCGTCGCGAGATGGAATCTGAAGGGAGCTGGAGGCAAAGTTCCAGGCGAGGAACACGAAGCATATGAGGCGTAACAGGATAAGGTTGATCTTGTAAGCTGCATCGCTCATCAATTGGTCTTTACAAACATCGTGCCATGCGTTAAAATAAAACTGAAATTTATACCTACAACGCAAGATAAAGCAGAATCTGTG
>JAGPFK010000183.1 GCA_018056585.1 Clostridia bacterium
GCTCTGCATCAATTGCTGTCCCTCTGGTTTCCGCTTCCGATCTGCTGGCCTTCACCTGACAGTGTTTGATTGCGGATCAAACAGAATTTGCTTATGATTTTAAACCAGTTCTGAAAAGGGCTGGTTTATTTTTGTACTGGCAGGGTTCACCTCCATGGAGCGTATCAATTGGATATCATCATCCCAGGACTGAAAATGAACAAAGAACCAATATTTTGTCTCTTGCTCTTTGCAACGCAATACGTTAAAATGTGAGAACGCTGCCGATCAGCGTCTTGGATTATCTCGAAACGGGTCTTGCAGAAAGGAGGCCGCAGCAATGAATAAAGAAGAGCCGACAAGATATGAGGCGCAAGCCAAAAAGCGGATATCGTTTTTTATGACTGTGGCCATCGGATCCAATTTGCACCGCATGACGCCCTAATAACTTTCAGTCCATTATCTCACCCCTTATCTGTCATGAAGAACGGCCGCTCAGGCCGACTGTTTATTCGCGCAACAAGTGGCGTGATGACTCCTGTATGCTTCAAGATCGCGCATCACACATCAGGCTACCGTAATAATTGGAGGATTTATGAACAAGCTTTCCTTAATGCTGCGCTTCCTCAAAGGAAGCCGCCTGACTTATTTGGGCGCTCTGCTTGCTGTCATTGCAAATGTGATGCTTACGGCAGCCATTCCAATGGTTATTCGCATCACATTGGACAGTGTATTGGGAGAAGAGCCCCTGATTTTGCCTTCTATTTTGCAAGCTGGATTGGATCGCATTGGCGGCCTCTCTTTTCTCAGGCAAAACCTATGGATCTTATTGGTTGTGCTTGTTTTTCTGACCTTGTTTCAAGGAATCACACACTTTTTACGGACCAAACTTTCAGCTCTGACCGGCGAAAATGCCGCCAAACGCATGCGTGATCAGCTTTTTTTACACATATTGCGCCAGCCCTATGATTACCATGTCAAATCCATGACTGGTGATCTCATCCAGCGCTGCACATCCGATATCGATACGGCCCAGCGTTTCATCGCGAACCGCTCCATTGATGCCATCTCCATCCTGGTCCAGGTTGCGGTTGTGCTTGCCATCCTTTTCTCATCTCATGTGACCTATACCTTATTGTCTGTTTTGCTGATCCCGGTTATTCTTGTCTTGACCGTTCGCTTTTTCCGCTCAATGATGACGCTTTTTTTGGAGACGGATGAATCGGAAGGTGTGATGACGGCCACACTGCAGGAAAACCTAACCGGTGTGCGTGTTGTCAAAGCATTTGCTGCTCAGCAGTTTGAAATCGACAAATTTGACGAAACGAGCCGTCAATTTCGCGACAACATCATGAAGATCAACCATCTGATGGCAGCCTTCTGGTCGCAATCCGATTTTCTCTGTATGCTGCAGGTTGTTATCGTTATTTTGTTTGGCGCTTGGTTAACGGCAAAAGGACAGATCACGCTGGGTGTGATGGTTTCTTTCATTACTTACTCAGGGATGTTGATCTGGCCTATTCGCGGCCTGGGTCAAATGATGGGATTTATGGGACAAGCGTTTGTTTCCCTCTCACGTCTACAGGAAATACTCGACAGTCCTCAGGAAGATTATGCAAATGGTTTGTCTGATTTTCCCATCAAAGGTGATATTCGTTTTCAGGATGTCCGCTTTGGCTATAAACCTGGAAAATGGGTTCTGGACGGCTTGTCTTTTGATATCAAGCCCGGGTCAACAACGGCGATCCTTGGTGCAACCGGATCCGGGAAAAGTTCCCTTGTACACTTGCTGCTGCGCCTGTATGACTACCAGGAAGGATCCATCACCATCGACGGCGTTGAATTGAAAACCATCAGCCGTGCCTGGATCCGTCAAAACGTCGGTATTGTACTGCAGGAACCCTTTTTATTCTCAAGAAACATCCGTGAGAACATCCGAATCGGCCAGCCTGGCGCCTCAGACGAAGAAGTGCGGGCAGCTGCTTATATTGCGTGTGTCGATGAAGCCATTGCTGAATTTGATGATGGATATGATACCCTCGTCGGCGAACGTGGCGTAACTCTGTCTGGCGGCCAGCGGCAGCGCGTGGCCATAGCCCGCACCCTCTTACGGGATGTTCCCATCCTTATTTTTGACGACTCCCTGTCAGCTGTTGATACGGAGACAGACGCGGCCATTCGAAAAGCACTGCGGACCCGGCGCGAGGGAACGACAACGCTGATTATTTCACATCGCATCACAACACTGGCAGAAGCTGATCAAATCCTTGTTCTGGATCAAGGCCGCATCGTCCAGAAGGGAACCCACGAGGAACTCATTCAGGAAGAAGGTCACTATAAAAGGATCTGGGAAATCCAGAGCAGCCTGGAGGGAATTGCTTAGTCTCCGCCTGACATCCAAAAGACTTTAAATACGAAAGAAGCAGGTATCCTATGCAATTACAAGAACAAGAATATAGCAAACGCCTCGACATCGGTGTCTGGAAACGCCTGTTACAGTTTGCTCGTCCATACAAACGCTACTTAATTATGCTGATGATTCAAATGATCTTTCTTGGCTTGGTTGATGCACTGATGCCGCTATTCAACCGCTATGTGATCGATCAGATTGCCTTAACCGGTCAGGTTCAAAAGCTCATTCCATTTGGCATGGCAGCACTCTCCGTCATCGTATTGCAGGCGATCAATGTCCGGTTGATGATTTTAAATGCCGGCAAACTGGAATGTTATGTGCCCTATGATATTCGCAAGGCAGCTTTCGCCAAATTGCAGACCATGCCATTGGCTTTTTACGATCAAACGCCAGTTGGCTGGTTGATGGCCAGGCTGACCTCTGACAGCAACCGGCTCGGTGAAACGTTGTCATGGAATATAGTAGATCTTTTTTGGTCTTTGTCTATGATGATCCTGACCATGATCTTCATGCTCTTTTTAAACGTTCGTCTGGCTTTATTGGTTCTTGCAACGGTTCCAATTTTGGCTGTGGTCAGTTTTTTCTTTCAAAAGAAGATCATCTATAATTATCGAAAAGTTCGTAAATACAATTCTCATATCACAGCAGGTTTTAACGAGGGCATTACCGGGGCCAAAACCATCAAGTCCTTATCCATCGAACAGTCCATGCACAAAGAATTTCAGGAATCAACCAAAGCCATGCGCGACTTTTCCGTTCGCGCGGCAACCCTCTCTGCTATTTATACACCGATCGTATTGCTGCTCGGATCTATTTCAACCGGATTAGTTTTATGGCAAGGAGGCTTGATGCTAAAAACCGGCCTGCCTGGCAGCATCGGCTATGGCACCCTGGCTGCTTTTATTTCCTATGCTGTTCAGTTTTTTGAGCCTGTCAAGCAGTTTGCACGTGTTTTTACCGACCTGAATTACGCTCAGGCCTCCGCTGAGCGAGTGATCTCAATCATCGATATGGAAGCAGATATCCGCGATAATGAACAAGTTGAGCAAACATATGGCAGGATGCTGGACTCCAACCGCGAGCAATGGCCGGAATTCATTGGACATATTGAGTTTCGGGATGTTACATTCCGCTACAAGGAGGGAGAAAACATCCTGGAACATTTTAACTTGACTGTCAGAGCGGGAGAAAAGATTGCTTTGGTCGGTGAAACAGGCTCAGGAAAGAGTACACTGGTTAATCTGGCTTGCCGCTTCTATGAACCAACAGAAGGGCAAATCCTGGTTGACGGGGTTGATTATCGCGAAAGGCCTTTGCTGTGGATGTATTCAAACCTGGGGTATGTGCTGCAAGAACCCCATCTTTTCAGCGGCACAATTCGTGAAAACATCGCTTATGGCCGAAAAAATATAACTGATGAAATGATTGAAAAAGCTGCTCGTATTGTAAATGCGCATGAGTTTATCATGCAAATGGAGAATGGATATGATGCACAAGTGGGTGAGCGCGGCAGCCGTTTATCAACAGGCCAAAAACAGCTGATCAGTTTTGCCCGCGCTATTGTTTCGGATCCTGGCATGTTTGTTCTGGATGAGGCAACCTCATCAGTCGACACCGAAACAGAATACCTGATCCAAAAAGCAATGGATCAGGCGCTGCGTGGCCGCACCAGTTTCATCATTGCCCATCGTCTTTCAACCATTCGCTCTGCAGATCGAATACTGGTCATCGAGAAGGGAAAAATCGTTGAAGAAGGAACGCATCACAATTTGCTGCAAAAAAGAGGACGATATTGGCAACTTTACACCAGCCAGTTTATGCGTGAACAGATGAATCGAACAATAGATGATCAAAGTTCAGACGAAGCGGCGATGGCCGAAGTCTTAAGTGCGTCAGAATGATCGCAATGGACGTAATCGCTCAGCCAGGGCCGGATCCCAACAAATGTTCCCGGCCCTCATGCCGGCTTTATGTGTGCGTGAC